>JAGQWA010000027.1 GCA_020437725.1 Bacteroidota bacterium
TCAATAGTTGGAAACGATACACTTGGAACCGTTTTTATGGATGTGCTAGTTATTCGCGGCGACATTACTGACGAGCAGAAAAGTGCCTATTTGGCAAACAAAAGAATGATGCGCGACCTTAAACGCGTAATGCCCTTTGCCAAAGAATTGAGCGTTAGAATTGTTGAGTATGATGCCACTTTAGATTCATTAGAAAAACGCAAAGACGAACGCAAATACATAAACCAAGAAGCCAAGGCCTTAATGAAGGAGTTTGAAGACGATATGCGCAAACTCAGTTTACGACAAGGTAAATTGCTTATTAAACTCATTTACCGCGAAACCGGCTCTAGCGGTTACGATTTACTTTCTAATTACAAAGGCGGCGGAACAGCCATGTTCTGGAACACTTTTGCATCTATTTTTGGAGCAAGCCTAAAGCAAGAATACGTAGCGGCTGAAGAAACTGAAATTGAGTTTCTTATTGAGCATCTAAAGCTCGACAAGTAGTTTTATAATTCCAATCTTCCTTTCTTACCATTTGTTACCAAAGTTTACTTTTTATCACAAAATGTAAAGTTTTTCAAACAATGAGTAAATTTATTCTACCTTCGTGCATGAAATACAAAACAAAGAAAATGTCGTATCAAGAACGAAAAACCATTGCCAACATGGCAAGCTCAATGATTATTCTAGGCGCTTTCGCCTTTTACGTGTATAAATATCGCATTGGCGATACTCCGTTAAATGAACTAGCCTTAAGTTTTTGGGCTAAGAGCATTTTATGGCTAATTCCGGCGGCTATTGTTGGCCGTATAGTATTTGCCATTTTGTTTGCCATAATTAATGCCATAATAACCCAAAAGCCCGAAAAAGACTTTATGGACGAAAGGGACAAGTTGATTGAATTGAAATCGAGCCGAGTTACTCATTTTCTGTTTACAGCAGGATTTTTTGTTGGAATAACCCTTATAGCCTTTAACCAACCTTACCATTACATGTTCTTGGCTTTTGTTTTGGGTGGTTTTTTATCAGAACAACTGGGTTATGTTGTTCAGCTGCATTACTACAGAAAAGGATTTTAAAATGGGAAAGCGTAAATACAGAATTACAAGTCAACTACGCACATTGCGCTTTATGAATGGCGAAATGACCCAGCAAGAATTAGCAGATAAATTGGGCGTTACCCGACAAACAATTGCAGCCATTGAGAAAGAAAAGTATTCGCCTTCATTAGAGTTGGCATTTCTAATAGCCGAAGAGTTTAACACCAAAGTTGATGATGTTTTTGGGTTCATGAAGATGTAGTTTCGTGAAAATTATTACTTTTACGTAAGTTTTAAAAATTACACGTATGCCAACTACGAAACTCACATTAAACATTGATGAAACTGTTATTAAAGCAGCCAAGGTTTTAGCAAGGCGAAATCATTCAAGTCTATCTAGAATGGTCGAAAAAGCACTTGTTCAATTATTAAAGCCTGAAAAATTACCATCACAGATTCACCCTGATGTTGAAGCCATGTCAGGTCTTCTAGCAGCGGAATCAAAAGAAGAATATCGGGTTTCTATCAATAGTTACTTAGAAGAAAAGTATTTGAAAGATTCAGAATGAAAGTAATGTTGGACTCTGACGTGCTTTTGGATGTTGCCACCAGAAGAGAGCCATTCTTTTCAAAATCCAGAAATACACTAAATATTTTAATTCTTAGTGATTACCACCTTTATGTTTCTCCAGTTGCGTTGGCCAATGTTACCTATTTTGGAATTAAGGCCATGAAACGAAAGAATACTGAGCTATTTATAAAGCTTGTTTTGAGAAACTTTAGTGTTCTTGAATTATCCAAGTATCATTTTGAAGAAGCTATAAGTAAAAATTACAGGGACTTAGAAGATGGATACCAGATTGAAGCCGCCAAAAGCGCTAATCTCGATTTTATTATTACAAGAAATATCAAGCATTATGACAATCAGGGAATTAAAATCTACACTCCTGAAATGTTTTTAAATATCGTTTAGATGCTAAATCATCCACTCAATGGCCGAAGAAGTGATTTGCCACTCGCCATCTATCATTTCTACAATGTATAAATGTCCTGCCGCTCTGGTGTCTGACTCCCAATAACCGCAATGCACTTCTATTTTATAGCGGTCCACTTTCGTAATCTCGCCCATGTAGCAAAGCACCGTTTTGTCTTTGGTTTTCTTTAGGTTGTTGTAGTAGTAAGAAATGGTTTTAACCTTTGGCCTTACATCCTTAAAGCGAAACATAAAATCATCATCAGGATCTATGTATCGGTTATTGGCTACATGCTCCCATCCTATTGAAAAAAACTTGGCTTTTCTGTCAGATTTTCTGGTTTGAAAAACGTCTCTAAAACAGATTTCGGCCGCATCTAGTGAGTCTGATTCATCAAGTGCCAAAGAATCGGTTTGTTCTTCATCGCCCCAATCATCTTGAGCCAATGCTGAGCCATTGGCTAGCAATAAAACCACTAAAACAAAAAATAAGCGCAACCCTATTTGTTTCATAGAAAAACCAAATTCCCTACGAAATTAGCCTTAATTGTAATCATAAGGCATTAGCATAAGCGGGCCATTGTAATTATCAAGTTGCTTCAATTTCTTAAACACCGAATAGTGGCTACCCAATTCTTCTTTTATAATGTTCTCCTTAATTCTGGTTTGAATTCCAGGAAATATCTCTTCAAGTGGCGACTTTAACTTGGGGTATTCAACTGTTGAGTAATCGCCTGGAGTTAAGCCACCAAGGGCCACGGCGGTAGAAATGGCATCTTGCAGATTCCCTAATTCATCAATTAACCCATGTTCTAAGGCTTGCTCACCAGTCCAAACTCGGCCTCCACCAAGGCTGTTTACTTTGCTTGTGTCCATTCCACGGCCTTCGGCCACGTGGGTAATAAAGTCAATATAAATGTCATCTAGCATGTTTATGATAATCTGCTCTTCATCCGCAGTCATTTCACGATTTGGATTTCCTAGATCAGCATACTTGCCAATTTTTAAACGGTCGTAAGTAATTCCCAATTTGTTTTCGAAGAATTTTTCTGTGCCTAAAAGCATTCCGATTACACCAATAGAGCCGGTAACTGTATTTGGTTGCGCATAAATTTTATCAGCCTTGCAGGCAATATAATAGCCACCACTTGCAGCTACACCTCCCATTGAAACCACAACTGGTTTTTCTTTTTTAGTAAGCTCTACTTCTCTTAAAATTACATCAGAAGCCAACGCACTGCCACCTGGAGAATTAACCCTCAGCACAACGGCTTTTACATTCTTATCTAATCGGGCTTCTCTAATGGCCTTTGAAAGTGTTTCTGAACCAATGGTTCCATCGCTCCCTTTGCCCATCATAATTTCACCGTCAGCATAAATAATGGCCAGTCTTTCTTTGCTAGTGTTATAATTCTTAATAGTTGACTTATAGGCTGGATAGTCAACCAATTTCACTTTATCTATGCCTTTTTTACCCGAAGCTTTTGCTAAAATCTCAAGCATTTGATCGCGGTGAATTAAGCGGTCAACCAATTTCATATTTACCGCATCTTCAGCTTTTCTAATCTTAAGCTCGTTTACCATTCCGTCAAGTGTGGCAACATCTAAATTTCTCGATGAAGCAATTTGAGCCATGTAATGTTTGTAAAACGACTGCAACAATTCCATGTTTTGCTTTCTGTTGTACTCGCTCATTTCGGTATTAGAAAATGGTTCGCCAGCGCTTTTGTAACGGCCGTGTTTTAGCACACGTGGTTCAATTTCTAGCTTGTCAAGAGTGCCTTTAAAAAACATCATTTCAGTTAGCATTCCGCTAAACTCCATAGAGCCTGTAGGTTGCATAAAAATGCTATCGGCAGCACTTGCTACCATGTATGATTGCATGGTGAAATAATCGCCATAAGCGTAAACCGGTTTGCCTGATTCTTTAAAGTCTAAAACCGCTTCTCTAATGGCGAAAACGTCGGTTCTTCCACCTCCAATAATGCCTAAATCAAGAAATAAGGCATCAATTTTCGAGTCGTTTTTTGCCGCTTCAATTGAGTTTACAAGGGCCGGAAGCGCAATTTCGGCCACACCTTCTAGAAACTGTAATTGTAGTTGATCAAATGGGTTGTTAGAAGTTCGCTCAACAATGTTTTTTGACAAGTTGGGTGCATAAATGCTGTTTGCGCCAATTACCACTTCTTCTTCAAACGAAGCGGTCATTCCAATGGCCATTAAAAACAAGAACATAAAAGCAATGAAAAATGCCAATAGGGTTCCGAACAAACTGGCGAATAAAAACTTAAAAAATTGTCGCATTGTGCTTTATCAATAATTGGCTCAAAAGTAGGTTAATAGCTTGTTCTACCGCTAATTCTTACACCACTGGAAATGGATTGTTTTAACTGGAAAATTTAAGGTCTATTTTTTATCAACGGCCTGTTTGCAATAACATTTAGGCTTCTTTTTCACCAACCCTTTTAATACCTATTTTCGACCTTTCTAACGCAGGTGATAGAGGCAAAGAACATTTTTAAGTCTTACGGCAGTTTGCAAGTCTTGAAAGGGGTTAACTGCATAATTAACCAAGGCGAAATTGTCTCTATTGTTGGGCCATCAGGGGCTGGAAAATCAACACTACTTCAAATTATCGGAACGCTTGACCAACCAAATAAAAAGGCCAATGGCTTTGATGGCGAAGTACTAATTAACGGCACCAATGTGCTTGCGCTTTCAGAAAAAAAGCTGGCCAGTTTTAGAAACTCAACCATTGGTTTTGTGTTTCAATTTCACCACTTACTGCCTGAGTTTACAGCGCTTGAAAATGTTTGCATTCCAGGTTTTATAGCAAAAACAAAAAAGGCTGAAGTTGAAAAGCGCGCTAAATACTTGCTAGATTTAATGGGTTTGAGCGAAAGAATAAAGCATTATCCCAATGAACTTTCGGGCGGCGAACAGCAGCGTGTGGCAGTTGCTCGTTCACTCATTAATCAGCCTGCTGTTGTAATGGCCGATGAGCCTTCTGGCAACTTAGATAGCGAAAGTGCAGACAGCCTGCACAATCTGTTTTTTACGCTGCGACAAGAGTTTAACCAAACCTTTGTTATTGTAACCCACAATCTAGAATTGGCCAAAAGCACAGATAAAACCTTGGCCATGAAAGACGGTGTAATTGTAGATGCCCAATGAGAGTTGTAGGAATAATTCCAGCCCGATATGCATCTACCCGACTACCGGGCAAACCATTGGCCGATTTAGGTGGAAAAACGCTCATTAAGCGGGTTTACGAAAACAGCCTACAATTTGGTTTAGACCATATTATTGTTGCCACCGATGACCAGCGAATTGCCAACGAAATTCCTGATCATTCGGTGCTAACACCAGCAGATTTAGAATCGGGAACTGTGCGTACTGCTTGGGTTGCCAAAAACATTGAAGCCGACGTTGTTATTAATATTCAGGGCGATGAACCCTTTGTTCACCCTGGGCAGATAGAAAGTTTAAAAAAGGCATTTCAAAATGAAGAAGTTGAGATTGCAACGCTTTGCTATCAACTAAAATCTTTAGAATCGCTAAAGAATCCAGCAACTGTTAAAGTGGTATTTAATTCTAGAAATCAGGCACTTTACTTTAGCAGATCGCCCATACCATTTGTTAGAAATGTTGAAGAAGCCAATTGGCTTTCAACCCATACTTTTTATAAGCATATTGGCATTTATGCCTACCGAGCAGAAACGCTTCAAGAAATTATAAAATTCAGCGGTAGCTCGCTAGAAAAGGCAGAGTCATTAGAGCAACTGGCTTGGCTAGAAAATGGCTTCAATATTCAAGTAGTTGAAACAGATAAAGAGTGTTTTTCAATAGACACACCACAAGATTTAGAAAAAGCTAGAACATACATCAAACAACAGGCAATTCAATAGGAACATGAGCGAGAAAACTAAGTACATTTTTGTTACAGGCGGTGTTACTTCATCATTAGGTAAAGGAATTCTTTCGGCTTCATTGGCCAAACTTCTTCAGGCACGTGGATTTAGAGTAACCATTCAAAAATTTGACCCCTACATAAATGTTGACCCTGGTACCATGAACCCGTATGAGCACGGCGAGTGTTATGTTACTGACGATGGCGCTGAAACCGATCTTGACCTTGGCCATTACGAGCGTTTTCTCGACATTAAAACTTCTCAAGCCAATAATGTAACTACAGGTAGGATCTACTCAACCGTTATTTCTAAAGAGCGACGCGGCGATTATTTGGGTAAGACCGTACAGGTAATTCCGCACATTACTGACGAGATTAAAGATTGCTTCAAAAAACTAGGTGAAACCGGCGATTATGATATTGTAATTACAGAAATAGGCGGTACTGTTGGCGACATTGAATCGTTGCCATATGTTGAAGCCATAAGACAGTTTAAATGGGACAATGGCATTAACGACACCATGGTTATTCACTTAACGCTGATTCCCTACTTACAAACATCAGAAGAGCTAAAAACCAAGCCAACGCAACACTCTGTTAAAACTTTGCTTGAGTCTGGAGTTCAGCCAGATGTGTTGGTTTGCAGAACTGAATATCCGCTTGGCAAAGACATTAGAAAGAAACTTGCTCTTTTCTGTAACGTAAAAATTAACTCAGTAATAGAAGCCATAGACGCATCGAGTATATACGATGTGCCATTGCATATGTTGAAAGAAAACCTTGACAAGGTAGTGCTGGCCAAGCTAAAACTGCCTACTAAGTTAGACCCTACTTTAAGCGAATGGAAGGCCTTTTTGCAACGTTTGAAAAACCCTATTTCTGAAGTAAGTATTGCCGTGGTTGGTAAGTACACCGAGTTGCCAGATGCTTACAAATCAATAACAGAATCACTGAAACATGCAGGTGCGGCAAACGAATGTGGTGTAAACATTACCATGATTTCGAGCGAGTATTTGAACGAGGAAAATGTGCACGAAAAAATTAAGGATTTTGATGCCGTTTTAGTAGCGCCAGGTTTTGGACATCGCGGAATTGAAGGCAAGATTCAAACCATCAAATACGTTCGAGAAAACAACATTCCATTCTTTGGCATTTGTTTGGGTATGCAGTGTGCGGTTATTGAGTTTACAAGACATGTTCTGGGACTTTCAGATGCACATTCAACTGAAATGGAACCAAATACCAAGAACCCTGTAATTGGTTTAATGGATGAACAAAAACAAGTAACTGACAAAGGCGGAACCATGCGTCTAGGTGCTTATAAATGCACCTTGGCAAAAGGCTCAAAAGCAGCCAGCATTTATGGCCAAAAAACCATTGAAGAACGCCACCGTCATAGATTTGAGTTCAACAATAAATACCGAAATGACATTGAAAAAGCGGGATTAATGCCAGTAGGAATAAACCCAGAAAATGATTTAGTAGAGATTGTTGAATTGAAAAATCATCCATTCTTTATAGGCACACAATTTCACCCAGAATACAGAAGTACTGCCCTGAACCCGCACCCTATGTTTGTGCATTTTGTTCAAGCCGCCAATCTTTTTCATCAGGTAAATAATAAGTAGTTTACAGGTTTGTTTATTTACGAATAAAACATGGCTGCAAGCATGCGAAATCTACTTTTCATAATACTAGTCCTTTTAGGTGCATTTCAGAGCCAAGCTCAAAGAAAATATGGAAGACAGCAGGCCATTGGATTTTATGTTGGATTAAATGGCGCCATTTCTACCATAAATCTGCAAAACAAGGCTTTCTCTCAAGAACAATTAGTGCTTAAAGATGAATCTACATTTAGCAGGGTAACTGGTTTCCAGTTTGGGTTGCAATACATTGGCAGAAAACCCGAACTTACACTCCTTGCCCTTCAAATAAGTACCGATTTCTACAACCACGAAACCGGCATTAATAACATTCCTATCAACGGCTTAAACTACCAAGCAGCTTATCAGCTTTCTTGGCGAGAAACTGGCCTAGGTGCTAGGGTAGTTAGACTTTTTGGCTTTCATTATAACAAGCCCATTCCGGTTTACTTAGATCTAAATTACAATCGTTTAAGAACCAACCAATCTCCTGCACTAACCCTAACCGGAACAGATGGCCCTGCCAATTATATTGCATGGAGAAATGGATTTAATGATTTAAGCCACGGTGTTTCTAGCGAATTAGGATTTTATTTTAAATATTTAAACATTGGAATAAAAGCCACCCACTTCCCATCTATTTTTAAAACGAACCAACATTTGCTGCAAGATGGTTTTTTCAATGAAATAAGTAAAAACAACAGCTATTCAAACTTTAATGCAATCTCACCAACTTCATTAACACGGGTAGAGCTTAAACTGCACCTAAATTTATACCTACTTACATGGGGCCGATGCTCAGCAGGAATAGAAGGTTTTTCTATTGGCCACAGATATGATTTTAACTATTTCTGGAAAGCTGGATGGTAAATACCATTCGTAAGAAAAGCGTATTTAATTTCTACAATCTGCATTAATTCTCGTTATTTGGCAGTTCCATGTATATAATTGGAACTGCATATGAGCTTATCTTACAGCCCCAGCTACGCACAGGCCACTTGTTTGGTCATATTTACCTACAACGAATTAGAACCAAAGTTCCACGTTCAAAACAATGAACTAACTACTGAAATTCAAGACATTATAAACAAACTTGGCCTAATTGGGAACAAGGGCGAATGCAATTATTTCTACAACAAAAACCAACAACTTATTATTTTAGTTGGGCTTGGTCATTCTTTAAAACTCGACACTTATCGATTGAGAGTTGGAATTAAAAAAGCCATTCAACAAGCGCAGGCATTAAATCAAAAAGAAGTTGAGTTAATTCTTGAAGATGAACTTATAAATAGGTTCGACATTGAATCCGTTAACCGATTGGTTGCTGAAACTTATCATATTTCACATTACCAGTTCAACAATTATAAAAGTGGAAGCGAAACCAAAGAACCGATTAAAACGCTGGTTTCAATATCAGATAATTATAAAAATCATGAAGCCTTTTACGAAGGCCAGGTACTTGGTGATGCCTTAAAGGTTTCGTGCGACTTAATTAATATTCCGGCCAACGATTTATATCCTGAAACACTTGCTGAAAAAGCCCAGATATTGGGGAATGAATATGGGTTTGAAACCACCATTTTCAATGAAAACCAATGTGCTGAAATGGGCATGGAAGCCTTGTTAGCAGTGGGCAGAGCATCAAACAACCAGCCCCGTTTTATTGTAATGAAATACTATGGCAAGCCTGAAAGCGATAAGGTAATTGGTGTTGCCGGCAAAGGAGTTACTTATGATACTGGCGGCCTTTCTTTAAAACCTACCGATTTTATGGAGCACATGAAATCTGACATGGGCGGCAGTGCATTTACCATTGGTGCTATTTGCGCATTGGCCAAAATGAAGGCCAAAGTGAACGTTATTGGAGTTGTTGCAGCCTGCGAAAACAATGTTTCGGCCAATGCTTATAAACCTGGCGACATAATTGGGAGCATGAGTGGCAAAACCATTGAAGTGCTTAACACCGATGCCGAAGGAAGATTAACCCTTGCTGATGCCGTGCATTATTTAGTTGATACCGAGAAAGTTGACACTGTGGTTAATATAGCTACGCTTACAGGCGCAGTAAGAATTGCCTTGGGCGACCACCGTGGCGGTTTCATTACCAACCAAGATGAACTGGCGCCTTTGGTTTACTCAGCCGCCAGCAAAACCGACGAATACATGTGGCAACTACCCATTGATGATGTTTACAGAACCCACGTAGATTCTGAAATTGCCGATGTGAAAAATACGGGCATTGGTAGATTATCTGGAACCATTGCAGCTGCTTGTTTTGTAGAAAGGTTTGTACAAGAAAAACCGTGGATTCATTTTGATGTTTCGGGCGTTGCCTTCACCAAATCTGGGCACGAATACTACCCAAAAGGCGCAACAGGCAGAAGCATGAGAACGCTTTACCACTTGTTGAAGCTATTAGCATAAAACTACTCAGATATGGTAAAAAAGCCTAAACCAACTTTATTACAAGGTAGTTAGGCTTTAGCACCACACTTTTGCAGCATGAGAACTCCCCTTTTGGTTTTGGCTCTTTTGAGTTTTGTATCATTTGCTCTGGTAGCAGAAACGGGCAGAATTGCCGGTATGCTTCAAAACGCTCGAAATGAAGAAGCTGTGCCATTCGCTACTATTTCTGTATTTGAACTAGGAAAAATTGAAGCAACAAAATCGGCCGTTTCTAACATAGAAGGTCGGTTTATAATTACTGATGTGCCTTTTGGTAAATACTATTTAAAGGTTGAGTTTCTTTCGTTTGAACCGTATTTAAGCGACACTTTTACTCTATCAACTCAAAATCCATTTTATAAAGCCGGTAAAATTGGGCTTAAAGCCAATATGCAAGAATTGGGTGGAGTAGCCATTGAAGCAGAAAAAAGTCAGGTAGAATTATCACTCGACAAACGGGTTTATAATGTTGGTCAAGATTTAAATAGTCGTGGTGGAAGTGCTGAAGACATTCTTAACAACGTGCCTAGCGTAACTGTTGATGTTGATGGTGCCATTTCGCTTCGCGGAAGTGGAAATGTGAGAATTCTGGTTGACGGTAAACCCTCAGGATTAATTGGCACAGGTTCGGGCTCTGGCCTGAGACAAATTCCAGCGAGTTTAATAGATAAAATTGAAGTGGTTACCAACCCATCCGCTCGTTATGATGCCGAAGGGCAAGCCGGTATTATCAACATTGTTTTAAAGAAAGAAGAGCGAATGGGCGTTAATGGCTCATTCGAAGTAAGTGCTGGCTTACCAGTCAGACTCGGCGCAGCGGCCAACGTAAACTATCGTAAAAAGCATTTCAACTTGTTTTTGAACTACGGCGCCAACATTAGCAACAACCCTGGATATGGTTTAAACGACCAAAAATTCTCCCCGGGCGACACCACCTTTTACACTTATGTAAACAGAGACCACAATCGCGGTGGTTGGTCTAATTCAGTTAAAATGGGTTCTGATTTCTTTTGGGGCAAGAACAATACCCTAACTGGCTCATTTCTTTACAAATACAGTAACGAAGACAATGTTTCTAATCTCACCTACGAAGATTATGACGAAAACGAAGTGCTAACAAGCTTAACAACCAGAAAAGATTATGAAAAGGAGCTGGAAAATGATCTTGAATGGAGTTTGAATTACACCAAGAAATTCGATGCAAAAGATAAACACAAACTAACTGCCGATGTTCGCTATGTGCTGAGTACTGAAACCGAAGATTCGGAAATTGAGCAGCTGCTAAATCAACAATCATTACCTACCCTTCAGGCTGTTTTGAACGAAGAATACGAACGAAATATAATTGGCAATATTGATTACAATAGACCATTTGGCAAGAAAGGACTTATAGAAACAGGCCTACGTTCAACCCTTAGAAACATAAACAACCCTTATTTAGTAGAAGATTTAGTAGATGATGAATGGGTGAAATTGACCAATTTCTCTAACACCCTATACTATACAGAAAACGTGCATGCCGCCTATTTAATGGCCGGCAATGAACTAAAACGCTTTAGTTACCAGGTAGGATTGCGCGCTGAATACACAGAAATTGAAACCTATTTAGAAGAAACCAACAGCAGGTATCCAAGAAATTATTTCAATTTATTTCCAACTGCACACTTTACTTATAAACAAAGCATAAAAAACTCATTTCAACTGAGTTATAGCCGAAGAATTAACAGGCCCAGTTTTTGGAATTTGAATCCTTTTTATTCTTTCACCGACCCAAGAAACTTTCATGCCGGCAACCCAAATCTAAACCCTGAGTTTACACACTCTTTTGAAGCTGGGCACATGTTTTTCTACAAAGGCGGCTCACTTTTAAGCAGCATTTACTTTAGACATAGCGATGATGTTTTTGAGCGAATAACCACTTCAAACGGCGATAACACTACACTTTCAATACCTGTTAATCTTTCAACCCAAGATGCTATTGGTATAGAAATGAACCATAACCAAGCCTTTGGAAAAAAATTAAGGCTCACTACCAATGCCAATTTCTACAAACAAAATCAAAGTGGCGAATACGAAGGGGTACTCTATCAAAATGAAGCACTTACATTCTCAGGGAGATCGAACATGCAGTTTACTTTTTTGAAAAACGTGAACGGACAAATGTCTTTTAATTACCGTGCGCCAAGATCTACTCCACAAGGCTTTAGCCGTTCAGTATGGCACAGCGATTTAGGTTTTGCTGGCGATTTTATGAAAGGCAATGCTTCTTGGAACATTAGCGTTCGCGATATGTTTAATACCCGCAAACGCAGGGGCTGGACTGATATTGATGGATACTATTCGTACTCAGAATTTCAATGGCGCTCGCGATACATAATGGGAACCATCACCTACAGACTTAATCAAAACAAAAATCGCCAACCTGTTTTAGGCAGAGATGGCGGCGATGGTGATGAGTAGGAATAAATACTATTCCATTACTTTTATTGCTCATAATTCTTCACGATGGATTTAGCCAGTATAATAAAGCGGATGGATGAATTGAAGGCCGAATTAGATTCGCTTCGTCCAATTGCCATAGATCGTGTAGAACGTTTAAATCAAAAGCTAAGACTAGATTGGAATTATCATTCCAACGGCATAGAAGGCAATACATTGAGTCTTTCAGAAACCAAAGCCTTTATTCTGCATGGAATTACTGCCAAAGGCAAGCCTTTTAGAGACTATGTGGAAATGCGTGGACATAATGAAGCACTGAAAAAACTTGAGAATATAGTATCGAACAACTTGAAAATCAATGAGAATCTCATTAAGGAATTTCACAAGATTATTCTTGTAGAACCGTTCGACACCGATGCTGAAATTAATCCAGGTCATTATAAAACCCTAGCAAACTACCTTTATTCACCTGAAGGAGAAAGGATAGACTTTGAACCACCAGAGGAAACGCCAAGGTTGGTTAATGAATTGGTTAATTGGCTAAATAACCATATCGAACCACCAAAAAGAAAGAAAAGCAAATACGATTTGCATCCTCTTCTAATTTCGGCCGGATTTCATGCACGGTTCATTCAAATTCATCCTTTCGGAGATGGAAATGGAAGAATGGCTCGCATACTCTCGAATTTGATATTAATGGTTTGTGGATATGTTCCAGCAATAGTAAAATTAGAAACCAGAGAAGACTACTACAGTGCTCTAAATGCAAGCAGCCAAGAAGACCCTAAACCTTTGGCTGAGTTAATAGGAAAAGAGTGCATCAACTCATTAGAATTGGCTATTAAAGCGGCCAAGGGAGAAAGTATATCAGATCCTGAAGATTGGAGAAAACAGCTACAATTCATTCAACAGGAGTTTGAGCAAGAAGACGCCGAAAAAGAAATAAAGGTGCGATTCAACAAGCAATGGTTTATAGAAAAAGGAATTTCATTGGTTGAAAGGGTTTTTAACCGAGTGCTTGATGTATGTAAGGAATTTGATTCCTTCTACGATAGACAATATCATAGAATAAATCTTCAAACAACTAGTATAAATCAAGGCGTAGAAATAAACAATAACAAATTTCCAATGAATGATATTTGGGAGATTGTTAAAAGGATTGATAGAAAAGCCGAACACGATGTTATTAAACTCACTTTACACATTCAATATGGAGTTTACAAAAAATCTGGACTAAACCCATTTGGATGTTCATATCAAATGTGGATTGAATTTTCAGAGTTCTATCAAGAAATAGTGCTACAACACAGAAATAATTCGGGCTCAAACACATTTCTAACATTTAAAAAGGTATTGCTTCACCAAGAAATAGAAGATGTTGATATAACCCTAATCGCAAATCATTGGGGATCTACATTAACTGAGCATCTCTCTCAAATTAGAAAAGAGATTAACAAACCCTCCTAACATCCAATTCCTGCAACAACCCTTTCCCTTCTAACAAATGTTGGGTAAAATGCTGGGCACACCACGGAATTTGAGAAACCCCTTTTGAGCCAAAACCATTAAAAATGAATAGATTACAATGCGCCGGATGTTGGCCAATAAAAGGCCTTCTATCTCGAGTTGCTGGCCTTATGCCCGCTTCTTGATCAACAACTTTATAAGGCACTTTTAATAGAGCATCCAATCTTTCAAGAAGCCACTCTTTCTTTTCTAACGTGTTTTTCAGTTCCAAATCTTCACGATCATAGGTGGCCCCCACTTTGAAACGATTTTTACCCAAGGGTAATAGAAATATCCGCTTTTGCATAAGCTCCGTTTCTTGTATTCCTTCGGCTTCAATAATTAGTAGTTCGCCCTTATTTGGTGCCATTGGTAAATGCCGCCAATAAGGGTTATTCACCATTTGGTAGCCTTCAGCGAAAATGATGTTCTTGGCTTCAATATCCTTGATTTTGAGAGATTCGTCTTTTATTCCAAGGTCTTCAATGTCTAAAGTCCAAGGTCTGATGATGTCTTTTCCGTTAAATTGAGCGTGTAGCGTTTCGAGAAATGTGGTGGTGTTAAGGCGCCAAGAAAACTCTGTTTCAACACCGCCATGCTCCATTCTAAAATGCGCATGATCTGCGTTCGGTGCTATTTCAGCTTTAATGATCCCTTCAAGGTTTTGAAATTCTACGCGTTGTAACCATTCATCTCTTTGTTGGGCATTGTGAAACAAGCGTTTAATATTCTTCAAATCAACAAGTTGAACATTGGCCTGTTCTTCAATTGAGCGATAATAATTAAGCGCGAAAGGCCCAATGGTGTCAACCATCCAGCTTTTGGCCATTCTTCTGCCGGTTACTGGATTAAAGATTCCAGCCGCCACTTTTGAAGAATACTTGCCCTGATGTTGGTCAATTATTTGAACGGAAGCCTTCTTGGATAAAAAATCGGCCAGAATAGAACCGGCTAAGCCCCCTCCTACAATTAAATAGTCTATCACTCCTTCAACTTTACGGTATAAACCACGCCAATAAGCGACGAAACGGCAGTAATTACAAAGAACAAGACTGAAAATGCTAGTGCTTCAGGTCTAAAAGTAGCAATGGATGTAAATAGCACAACACCTTCTGAAAAGACCAACTCTCTAGCGCCTACTCCGCCAATGGTAAATGGCAAAACTGCCACCACAGAAGAAACCAAAAACAAGGTCATATAATCAAAATAGCTTCCTTCAACATTTAGAGCGAGAAGAATAAATGCTGCACATATTAGTTGAGAAAGTTGCACGCCAAATCCCATTACCAAAGCCCTAACAAATTCAGGGTTAAAGGTTTTGAAGAACTTGTTGTGTACGAACCAAAAAATTGGAAAAGCCGCCACCATTCCAATAATTAATACCACATTTTGAAAAGGAATTATTTCTTCAACTGTACTTAATAGAGCCAGAATAAGAGCCATAAAACCAAGTACCACAACTCCCGAAAGTCTATCGAGCAGGGTTGCGGCAATTAAGCCCTTGGCTTTTATGTCGTATTTTTTATGAAGCAGATACACCTTGTAACCATCGCCGCCAATACCGCCAGGTAAAAAGAGATTGTAAAACATGCCTAAGTAATAAAGCTTCAAGTTGTAAATCTCCTTTAGTTTCAACCCCAAGCAGTTAAAATACTTGTTTAGCCTAATTGAGCTAATGATTTTAGAAAGATTGAAAAGAACAAATGCCACCAACAACCATCCCTTGTTTGATGATTTCAAGGCATTTAAAATATCCTTTTCTTCTTCTGGACTTAGTGAATAAACAAGGTAGCCAATGGCAACTGCGCTAATGGCAATTTTGAGAACCGTTGAAACGGCTTTTTTAAGCTTCTTGTTTGCCAACTATTACTTCCTTTACTCGGAAAACGGTTTTGCCCTGCGACTCATAATACGTTCTCATAATGAGTTCAGCTATAAAACCGAAACTAATGAGTTGAATTCCACCAAGAACTAACCCAACGGCAAAAATGAGCATGGGTCTTCCGCCAATATCAACGCCTGCCGCAAACTTGTAAATGGTTAAGGCTAAACCCACAAGCAAACCAATGATAAAACTTATTATGCCCATGGTTCCAAAAAGGTGCATGGGTTTTTGAACATATTTCTGGAAGAATAACATGAGCAACAAATCGCTCATTACTTTAAAAGTACGGTTAATACCATACTTAGATGTTCCATGAATACGAGCGTGGTGCTTAACATCAATCTCAACAATACTGGCTCCTTGAATTTTAGCCAGAACAGGAATAAACCTGTGAAGTTCACCGTATAAGCCCAAGTTTTTGGCTATGTCTTTTTTGAAAAGTTTCAAAGTGCAACCGTAATCGCTAATGTGCACGTCGGTAGAATTTCTGATAATCCAGTTGGCAATTTTTGAAGGAATTTTCCTTAAAAACATACCATCCTGTCGGTTAGCTCTGCGGCCATGAACCAAATCCCAGCCTTCGCTTTCCAACTTTTCAATCATCATCGGAATATCGCTTGGGTCGTTCTGCAAGTCACCGTCCATGGTAACTATATAGTCGCCTTCTGCCTGCGCAATACCAGCCGACATGGCATTTGATTGACCGTAGTTTTTGTTCAAAACCACAATTCTGAAACGCTCATCAGCCTCTTGTTGCATAATCTCAACCGTTCTATCGGTAGAACCATCATCAACAATTACTGCTTCAAAATTGTGCCCTGCAAGGGCTTCTTTAATTTTATCGAACAGTGGCTTAATGTTGTCTTCCTCGTTCATTACAGGAACAACCACCGATATTTTCATGTTTGACATAACTAGAGCAAAAGTGCTTAAAAATGAGAACTATAGTCAGCTAATCATCAACAGATTACGAAAGGTTGCTTACGCCCGTCTTTATTCTTTTTACAATTTCTTATGTGCCTAAAAGAACCATTAGCTCATACAAAGCCGGTCCGGCTACTTTACCTGATACTAATAGCCTTAAAAGTTGCATGTATTTACCAGCTTCTTCGCCGGTTGCTTCTTTATAAGCTGTTTCTATGTTTTCTGTGGTGAAGTTGTCTAAATTTTCAAATGCAGTGGCAACATTGGTAAAAACAGTGGCCGCATCTGAAGTCCATTTATTAGCAACAATATGTTCATCATATTCTGTTGGTGCACTAAAAAAGTATTGAGACAAATCCCAAAAATCGGCTAAGAACGAAGCCTTTTCCTTAACCAAACCACAAACTTGTTCTAAGTAATTTTGGCTGGTTTCAACGCCTTTTTCCTTAAGAATTGGCATAAAGTCGTTAGCCAAATCGGTATTTGAACTGTTGCGTAAAAACTGCTGATTAAACCATCTAGCCTTATCAGGGTCGAATTTGGCACCTGACTTACCTACTCTTTCTAAACTAAATGCATCAATTAGTTCTTCATGGTTAAATACTTCTTGGCTAGTACCTGGGTTCCAACCCAACATTACCAAGATGTTTACAAAAGCCTCTGGCATATAACCAGATTCTCTATAACCTGTAATATTCTCTTGCTCCCAGCTTAATGGAAAAACTGGAAAGCCAAGCCTATCGCCATCGCGCTTACTCAATTTGCCATACATGGCTTTTTTAAAGAAGGCTTTTAAGTCAGTTTGTAATCCAGAATCGTTCTTTCCTGCTCGCAATGCATTATTAAGATCTTTTGGATTGCTGAAAATTTGCGCTGCCAATTTTTGAACTTGGGCGGCATCAACATCCTCATTCTTATCTATAAACTCTTGAGCAAATTGATTGGCAAATTGTTCCTTGGTTCGCTTATTAATATAGGTTGAAGGGTCTGGCTTTAGAATTAAAGGCAAGTGGGCAAACTTGGGCATGGTTTCTTCCCAACCTAAAAACTTATAAAGTAAATGATGCAATGGAGCCGATGGCAGCCATTCTTCGCCTCTAATTACATGGGTAATGCGCATTAAATGGTCGTCAACAAT
>JAGQWA010000280.1 GCA_020437725.1 Bacteroidota bacterium
CTACACTATATGTTAAAAGCTGATTTAATTTTTTCTACATGATCTAATTTCTCCCATGTAAATAGCTCAACGGTGTGCTCGCTTTTTTGGCCTGCATTTTCAAAAACCTTGGTTACCATTTTTGGTTCTTTGCCCATGTGGCCATAAGCAGCTGTTTCAGAATATATTGGTGTTCTAAGTTTTAATCTTTCTTCAATGGCATATGGGCGCATGTCAAAAATTTCTTCAATGCGTCTGGCTATTTCGCCATCGTTCATGGCCACTTTAGCCGTACCGTAAGTGTTCACAAATAAACCGCATGGCTTAGCAACACCAATGGCATATGATACTTGAACCAATGCTTCATCGCAAATGCCAGCAGCCACCATGTTTTTGGCAATATGGCGGGTTGCATACGCGGCTGATCTATCTACTTTACTAGGGTCTTTGCCAGAAAACGCACCGCCTCCATGTGCACCTTTTCCGCCGTACGTGTCAACAATAATTTTTCGGCCTGTTAATCCGGTGTCTCCATGCGGACCACCAATTACAAACTTCCCTGTAGGGTTTATATGGTAAGTAATTTGATCGTTGAAAAGCGCTTGTGTTTCAGGCTTTAATTGAGCCACAACTCTTGGAATAACCATTCCAACAATATCTGACTTAATTTTTGCCAACATGGCTTCATCTTCGTCAAAATCATCATGCTGGGTAGAAACAACAATGGTGTCGATTCTTATGGGTTGGTTATCGTCTGAATATTCAATGGTAACCTGTGCCTTAGCGTCAGGTCTTAGGTATTTAATGTCAGTATTTTCTCTTCTAACAACAGCCAATTCTTGCAGAATTCTATGAGAAAGGTCAAGTGCAAGGGGCATGTAGTTATCAGTTTCTTTTGTGGCATAGCCAAACATCATACCTTGGTCGCCAGCACCTTGAGAATTGGCTTTCGACTCAAAATCTTGATTAGCTGCACGGTCTACACCTTGGTTAATGTCGCTGCTTTGTTCATGTATAGCTGATAATATACCACAAGAATCAGCCTCGAACATATAGTCGCTTTTGGTATAGCCAATTTTTCTAATTACTTCTCTTGCAATAGATTGTACGTCTAAATATGTGGTAGATTTTACTTCGCCAGCTAGAATAACTTGGCCAGTTGTAACCAACGTTTCGCAAGCCACTTTTGAGTTTCTGTCAAAAGCTAAAAAGTGGTCGATTAATGCATCAGAAATTTGATCTGCAATTTTATCAGGGTGTCCTTCTGAAACAGATTCAGATGTGAATAAATAAGACATTTAGTACGCGTAATTAGTAGTTTAAAATTTCTAATATTTTTTGTTCAACTTTTTCTCGTGTTGGAAGCATTTCAGCTTCTAAAACAAGGTTTATTGGAACGGCTGGCAAATCTAATGCACCCATTGTATAAACTGGTGCATCTAAGTAACGGAAACAATTTTCTGAAATACGCCCAGCCAACGATTGTGCGAAAGAGTTGGTTACAGTTTCTTCAGTTAAAACCAAGCATTTTCCATGCTCTTTTACGCGCTCAAACACATATTCGTCGTCAACAGGTGCTAGCGTTCGTAGGTCAACAATTTCAATTTGGCCATTAAATTTTTTGCTCGCATTTAGTGCCCAGTGCACTCCCATGCCATAGGTTACTACCACCATGGTATCGCCATTTTCTTTGGCTTCAGTTGAAGCTTCTTGGTAAGTTCTGGCTTTACCAATTGGCACTACATAATCTTTGCTTGGCTCAATGGTTTTGGCTGCATTTGTGCCAGGAACCTTGCTCCAGTAAAGGCCTTTATGCTCTAAAATAACCACTGGGTTTGGGTCGTGATATGCAGCCTTAATAAGCCCTTTCATATCAGCAGCATTAGATGGGTAAACAATCTTAATACCTTTGGTGCTGGTTAGGTTACTTTCATGAGAACCTGAATGGTATGGTCCACCGCCGCCATAAGCACCAATTGGAACGCGGATGATGGCGTTTACGGGGTATTTGCCTTGCGACAGGTAGCAGCTTTTACTGAGTTCTGTTATAAGCTGGTTTACACCCGTAAATATGTAATCGCAGAATTGTACTTCAACTATTGGCTTTAGACCCACGGCCGACATTCCAGCAGTTGAGCCAAATATATAGGCTTCTTGTATGGGCGTATTAAATACCCTGTCGTCGCCATAGCGTTCGGCAAGTGTGGCCGCTTCTCTAAAAACACCACCTAATCTGCGACCTACGTCTTGCCCATATAGCAATACTTTATCGTCTTCAGCCATAATTTCTATGCAGGCATAAAGCGCGGCATCTACCATTATAATCTCACGGCCATTGGCTGGCGAACGCTCTTCTACATTTTCTTCAGTTATAGCTGTTGGAGCGAAAATGTGGTCTTTAACTGATGAAGGATCCGGATCTTCGGCCTGGCAAGCCCTATCAAAGCAGTCTTTGGTATAAGCAATTGCTTCTCTGTTTAGTTTGTCGAACTGTTTTTGGTTAAAACCATTTTTCAAAAGATGCTTTTCGAAAATTGGAATGGGATCATCCTTAGCATGCTTCTTAAGGTCGGCTTCGTCTCTATAAAATTCTTTTCTAACGCCTGATGTGTGGTGGCCAAGCAACGGGCAAGTGGCGTGCAATAGAATAGGCTTACGTTCTTCTCTTACATATTGAAGACATTCAGCCACGGCACTATATGACTTTATGAAGTCTGAACCATTGGTTCTCATTCTTTTCATGCCTTTAAATCCGGCAGCAAATTCGTAAGCATCCATTGCCCGCATTTCGTCTTTGCTAACCGAAATGCCCCATTCATTGTCTTGCACTAAATACAGAATTGGCAATTGGTGCAAAACCGCCATTTGAAAAGCTTCAGAAACTTCGCCTTCTGTAATTGATCCATCGCCAAAAGAGCAAACCACCACCGAATGATCATTGCTCATGTTTCTGCCTTCCTTATACTTAATGCCATGTGCAACACCGGTTGTTGGAATGGCTTGCATGCCAGTGGCAGAACTTTGATGAATAATTTTAGGCTTATCGACATCTTTTAAAGAAGGGTGGGAGTAGTATGACCTTCCGCCTGAAAATGGATCGTCTTTTTTGGCCAAAAGTTGCAACATCATTTGGTAAGGGTCCATTCCAATTCCCAAAAGAATTGACTCGTCTCTGTAATAAGGCGATACCCAGTCTTGCGGTTTTAGTTGCAAACCAACGGCAAGCTGAATGGCTTCGTGCCCACGTGATGTGGAGTGCACGTATTTGGTAATTTGTCGGTTTTCTTCGTAAATGGCCGCCATAGAGCGTGCCCGAACCATGTTGGTATATACTTTCTCAAGAAATTTCTTGTCGTTGAGCATCTATAATTTTCATTGAAGGTGGACAAAAGTAGGGCATGCGAACCGCTTATAAAAAGCAGATAATTTATTGCCCAAAAAGCAATAAATACGGCTAATTGAGCCCTGACTGGCCTGATTTAAGGTTTTGATTTTTTCGTGCATCATTAATTGAAATGCCGCAACTTTTTGCAATTGAATGGGCAATGTCTTCAACTTTATTTCCATATGAACTAAAGAGTTCGTGCAACTGGTTTTGTTGATGAAGAAATAACTTGGTTTTTGACTGGTTTACATTGGTGTGGGCTCCGCTATAACCCGATGTCATTTTCTCGTTTATCAATACAATTCCCAAATAATCGGTAGGCGCAATTTCTATCCACTCACCCGTTTTTTTGGCTAAAAATCCTTCTCTAAACCTAAGTTGTTTGTTTGTAAAATCTAGTTCAATAGCCGTTCTAAAAAGAAGCGGAAACCAAAGAAATTGCATGAGTACGGCAACAAATAATCGCGGAATGAGCTCTTGATTTGATTTGTGGCTTAAGGGTTGGTTTGAAGAAATAAACTCAGCAACACTGGCACCGATAATAATAAAACTCACCAATAAAAAGCCAAGCATTATGAGTTTACTCGGTGTTCTAAAACTGCCATGATAAAATATAAAATTGCTGTTTTTGGTTTGCATTTTGGGTAGATTATTATTGCACGATTGGGTTCAATGTTACAGTTTTTAAATAGTTTGCCTGCCATAATCAATATGCATAGAAGCAGTGCAGATTTTATTGCAAGTAAACACACCAAACCTAGAAAAATCTATTGCTTTTTACAACCAAATTGGGTTTCAATACAAAGAGCTATATGAAAAGCATTTTGTTTCAGATGGCAAGAATGTAATCTATATTAATGAAGCCAAAACTGCTCGTGCTGGCATTGTTTTTAATGGTGCAAACATGCAGTTAATCGATGCAATTACTTCAAAATATGCTCATACAAACGCTAATAGGGAAACCATTTTGGCAGATCCATCTGGCACCTTCATTTATCTTGTTCAAGATGAATTCCAAATTCCTGAATTTGTAAATAAAAATTCGTTGTTAGGAAATGCGGCAGGTGTAAGTTTAGAAATGGTAGATGTGGAGTTAGGAATGAAATTATACACTAATTTAGGGTTCAGTAAAACCCAAGGAGATTTAACCAACGGTTGGGTTTTGTTACAACATTTTACGGGTTTTGGATTGAGTATAATGGCTCCAAATGCTTGTCCGCATATTTTTCATAATCCATCGCTTACCTATTTTAATGGAAAAGAAGGAAATGAAATTGTAATTGCCAACTTGAGAGAATCCAATATTTCATTTGCCGAAGAGATTACCGCCTTTAATAAAGAAGGCAAGGTTGACAATGTTATTCTTACAGATCCCGCTGGATTCGGTTTTTTTGTATTCAATGATTAATTCCAACAAAAAATGAAAAAGAATTGGGGAAAATATTTGGTGCTA
>JAGQWA010000281.1 GCA_020437725.1 Bacteroidota bacterium
AAAAAATAATGATTGAATAACCATGCGGCTTTTCATCTTTTGTTTAATAATGGTTTCAAGCGCAATATCGTGCGTTCATGATCCCATACCGCCCATACCTACCCCATCACTTCCTATGTCGCTGTATAGAAATGCCACACCAATTGCCGAAATTACCGAACCGGGCTGTGAGCCACAAATGGAAATTGATTCGATGTCGCATAGAAATTATCCCAGAGACAGTGTGTATATCAGTGATTTAGTGGTAAACCCTAACAACCCCAATCAATGGGTGTATGTAGAATCTTTTACATCTGAAGCTGGGTGGGAAATTCTTTGGTTTGTGGATTTGAAGGCTAAACAAAAAAAACGGATAGACTCGTCCTATTTCAATGGATTTGAACCAAGAAGCTGGGGCGGTAATCAAGTTTTAATTAAACTGAAAGGGTTACTTTACTTATACGACATATTTAATTTTACTAAAATTAAACTTGGCAATTGGGATGCGGTAAGCCTTTCTCCAGATGGGAATTACATTATTTATTACCAAAATAAAATCTGTCATGTTTATGACTTGATATTGGAACAGGATCTGTACAGATGGGAACATCCAGATCTGATTGGCAACCCAGAGTGGAAATCAAACACAAATGTTTATTCAATCAATCAGATAGACGCGACAACAAGGGAGCTTCGGATATATAACTTAGAAACTGGTATTTGGCAACCAATTTTTACAATGAGTGACTACCCTAATGGATTATTTACTGAATGCTTATCTCAAAACAAAGAAGCCATTTACCTATCAAGACATTATTTTATTGACATTTCTAATATGACTCACGGTACATTTCATCCTTACTGTAACCGCCAAAATTTCCAAAGGATTATACCTATTCCTAATAAAAATGAATACTTGGCTATAAAATGGTATAAGGAAACGGTTGAGCCAACCAAGACCCTAAATTATGGTTATTTCCATGTATTTGAAGAAGGCGGGGTAAACGAAAGAAGAGTAACGCTCAATTTTGATCAACTTGAAATTGTGAAATGAGTTGTGCAAATGCCATAATGGCCTCATTAACAATGGCTCTGTTTGCTTCGTGCGTTCATGAACCCATACCGCCTATTCCTACCCCGTCACTGCCAATACCGCTTTATAGAAATGCCATACCAATTGCCGAAATTACCGAACCGGGCTGTGAGCCACAAATGGAAATTGATTCGATGTCGCATAGAAATTATCCTAGAGACAGCGTTTATATCCGTGATTTAGCGGTAAACCCCAACAACCCCAATCAATGGGTGTATGTAGAATCTTTTACTTCTAAAGCTGGGTGGGAAATTCTTTGGTTTGTAGACCTACAAGCTAAACAAAAAAGACAATTAGACTCTTCTTATTTCAATGGTTATGGCTCACTTACATTCAATGGTAAAGAAGTAGCATTTATTCTTGGTTATGAAGCATACCTATTAGATATCTCTAGGAGCGAAAAACTATCTATAGGCCGAAAAACTAACCTACACTTATCACCGAATGGAGAGTATATTATATTCAGCACCATTAGCACATATTTGTCAAGAATGCGTAATTCTGAAATACTCCAAGAATGGCCCAGGGGAGTAGGAAAAATTGTTTGGCAAAATGATTCAAAAAGCTTTATCACATCTTCTAGAAATCTAAACAATAATGAACATTATCTAACCCAAGTCGACATTAATGGTCTGAAAAGTAATTTATTCACTAAAGATGAGAATATCGGCGTTGTGGTAAGTAACTCATTAAATGAAAATCTTGTTTTTCTGTCTTGGCACAATATTTTCAATTTAGAAACTAAATCAATATATACCTTTTATCCATATTGCGATCGTCAGTATTTTGAAAAGATTATACCACTAAGAACCAAAAATGAATACTTGGCTATAAAATGGTATAAAGAAACGGTAGAGCCAACCAAGACCCTTAATTATGGGTATTTCCATGTGTTTGAAGAAGGCGGGGTAAACGAAAGACGAGTAACGCTCAATTTTGATCAACTTGAAATTGTGAAATAGATTTTTTTTTGACTTGTACTTATGGAATTGAAATTATGCCTGCATCTAAAGGTCGTTTCAATTCCATAAAACATGCAAAATTCGCTTTCAACAAAACCATTTCTGGCACATCTACAGGCCAATTGGAAGTGGTTTAAAACCGACGCTCGCCATTTTCAAATCGTCTTTCTTTCTACCTTTTTGCTTTATGGTCTTTTTGAATTAGGCTGGCAGGTTGAAGCGAGTAAGTATGCGGTTCTAATTTCAGTTGCTGTTGGTACTCAATTCCTTTTTTCAAAGCGATTAAAAATTCCTTTTTCTGCTAAGAGCGCACTAATTACAGCACTTGGCCTTTGCCTACTCTTTAAGGCCAACTCAACTTATACTTATGCATTGGCTGCGTTTGTGGCCATTGCGGGTAAGTTCCTTATCAGAATCAGCAATAAACACTTGTTTAACCCAGCCAATTTTGGGGTTATTGTTCCTATTATTCTAACAAGTGATGGCTGGATATCTCCAGGACAATGGGGTACTGGCGGTATGCTACTGTTCTTAATGGGTGTTGCCGGCATGTTTATTCTTCAAAAAGTGAAGCGCCTTGAAACTTGCTTAACCTTTATTCTGGTATTTGCAGGATTATCGTTCATACAAAATGTGCTTTACAAAGATTGGCCTGTTGATTTTTGGTTGCATCAGTTCAGCAATGGTTCGGTGCTGTTGTTCACCTTTTTCATGATTACAGACCCCGCTACCACGCCAAACCATACAAAAGCAAGGTTAATCTGGGCAGCCATTATTGCCGTAGCATCTTTTCTTCTGGCCGAATACCTGTTCGTATTTACTGCTCCGTTGTGGGTGTTGTTTTTCGCGGCTCCTTTCACCTATTGGTTCGATAAAAAATGGCAGGCAACTCAATTCAGTTGGCAACCTAAACCAGATACTTCTAAAGAAGACTCCAACAAGCCCATGGTAGTTCTACCCAAAAGCTTCTATAACTCTATACCTAACTCACTTAACTAAATCTCATTCTCAAAATCACACAATTATGAAAACCAAAGCTCTCATTCTCTTAAGCTTGTTTTTAGCGCAAGAAGCACTCTCCTTTTGTGGCTTTTACGTTACCAAAGCCGGGGCCAAATTGGTAAACAAAGCATCGCAAGTAATTATGGTGCGAGATGGCCAACGAACCGTAATTACCATGGCCAACGACTTTAGCGGTTCTGTAAACGAATTCGCCATGATTGTTCCTGTACCGCAAGTGCTAAAGGAAAATCAGATACGTGTTGCCAATCAACTCATCTTCGACAAACTCGATGCTTATTCTGCACCACGAATGGCTGAGTACTATGACGAAAACCCTTGTAATGAGCGAAAATTCTTCAAATATGAAGCAATGGATATGATGTCTAATGGTAAATCGGCGCCAACAATGGAGATTATGGAAGAAGACGAAAGCGTGACCATAGAAGCCAGCTACACCGTAGGTGAATACGACATTTTGATTCTTTCTGCCAAAGAAAGTGATGGCCTAAAAACCTGGCTCACCCAAAACGACTATAAAATTCCAGAAAATGCTGAGGAAGTGTTGGAACCATACATAAAAAGCAGCATGAAGTTTTTTGTGGTAAAAGTGAATCTTGAAAACCAAAAATCACTCGGCTTTCAAGCCCTTAGACCATTGCAAATAACTTTTGAAAGCCAGCGTTTTATGCTACCGATTCGCCTTGGCATGGCAAATGCTGAAAAAGTGCAAGACTTGGTTATTTACACTTTTACGAAAAATGGAGCCGCAGAGTCAACCAACTATAGAACTGTAACCATTCCAACTGATGTGGATGTACCTGTTTTTGTTCAAGACCAATTCAACAATTTCTACCAAGATTTATTTACCAAGGCGTGGAATAATGAAGGCCAAAATGTGGTATTTAAAGAATATGCGTGGGATTTAAGCTCTAGCAATTACACCAAATGCGACCCGTGCTCTAGCACCCCTCCTGATGTAAATGATTTGGAAGAAGCCGGTGTTTTTTGGTTAACAAGAGACAATGAAAATGGCTGGGGTGGCTCTAATTATGAAGGTGAGTTGTTTTTTACGCGTTTTCATGTTCGTTATGACAGAAAACATTTTCCGCAAGATCTTATGTTTCAGGCTACACCCAATAAAGAAAGAACCCAAGGTAGGTACGTTATTAGACATCCATATACAGGAAAATTGACCTGCGACAAAAGCACCGCCTACATAAAAAAAGTGATTGAACGCCGCAAAACAGAGATGCAAACCTTGGCTCGTTTAACTGGTTGGTCGCCCGCATTGTATCCAGATTATGTGGCTGAATGGCAAAAAAAGCATCCCAATTACTCTCCAAATCCACTGGTTAAGCAGATAAAATCAGGTGGTGAGAAAATAGAAATATTAGATGAACCAGACCCAAAAGAGCTTCATGGGCCAGATACGGCCATTAAACCTGACCAAATAAAGCAAAGCGATGAATTACTTTCTACACCTGAAACAGCCCCTAAAAATCTCCAAAACCCACCAATTAAAAAAGGCAGTTTTACCTGGCTTTTGTTTTTAATGGGAGTGCCCGTAGTTGTAGGGCTTTATTTGGCTTTTAAACCGGTGAAGAAGTGACATGAATTGTGGGAGGTGAGTGAATGAATTCACTCGCTTCTCATTTTCAAATTCAAGGATCAGAAGCGGCTGACTTTTAGTCACTCGTAACCAAAATTGGTTAGTTTATTTTTGCTCAACAAGCTAGATGAATGCAAGCCATTACCAAACACAAAAAC
>JAGQWA010000282.1 GCA_020437725.1 Bacteroidota bacterium
ACCTATCATCCAGGTTTCTTGGGTGGCACTGCCATGTGCTGCTGATCCGGTTTGCGAACCTTCAATTACGAAGTTCATCGACCTGTTTGATGCATCTATATGAGCCTTCTCAACCTCGCGAAGTTTTTGCTTGGCTTTGGCAATATTGTTGGCCATTTCTTTGGCTTTGCTTGCGGCATAAGTATGTTCGGGATGCAACTGAGCCGCTTTTTCGTAGGCTTCTTTAGCAGCTTCTAAACTTCCGTTACTCTCATGCTTTTTGCCTTCTTCATACACCCTGTCAGCCTCTACTTCGTTGGCTTTTTCTTTCATCTCGGTTTCAAGCTCATTGAGTTTGGAGATTGCTGTTGGGTCGTTAGGTTTTAGCCGAAGAGCGTCTTTATAGGCTGCCTTTGCTGCATCATATTTTCTTTGCGACTTTAGGCTGGCAGCTTCGCTCATTTTGGTGTCGTAACCTTTCTGTTTTTCAACTTCTTTCAGTAACCCTTCAATTTTATAAGAGCGATTGCTCATGCTGCTTATATACAGGTTTTTTAGAAGCAATTCGGCCACATGTTCTTTATATGCAGCATCGCTAAGGCCAAGCATTTTGGTAACGTGATAGGTTTGGCCAAAACAACCGCCTATGTCCCAATCAATTACATTGCTTAATGTTAGTGCGCCTAAACGATTAGTAGAATGATATAAATCGGCTTTAACATCGGTAAGCCCAATATTTGTTCGCATTTCTTTTTGAACATCAACTGCAAGCCCGCTTAGCGAATATTCTATGCCATTGTAGATATAAGAAATAGGAGTTGCCTTGTCTTTGTCTTTGGTAATGGCCAAAGCCACTTCGCCAAAGCAATTAATAAACTTGTAGCGAAATTGAATTGACATTTTAAAGCCATTCTCGGGCGGAGTGTAAGTAGTTGTTACTGAATACACTTGGCTTTCTTGAGCCAAAAGCCCAAAAGCACCCATTACAAATACCAAAAGAATAACCACACGCCCCATATTTCGAATTTAAAAAACGAGCGACCATTTGGCCAAAAAGAGTAATTATTTTGCCATCAATTATTTCAGTTCATGAAAAAACTAAGTTTCATAGCATTTCTCTTTTTGGCATTTCTTTTAACTAGCAATGCTCAAAACTTTAATGGTTATGCGGTTTTTGGTTTTAATGGAAGCCAGGTAATTGGCGATGCCATGACCGGCTATAACAAACCCGGTTTGTTTGCAGGTTTAAAAGTGGCTTTTCCATTTAAAGAAAACATAGAAATATCAACCGCGCTTAATTATGTACAAAAAGGCAGCCGCAGAATGTATTTGCGCGATGGGTCACCTGCTGGTTCAGGTGCATGGCATCTTATGAGAGCCAACTATGTTGAAGTGCCTTTGCTAATACACATGGACTTACATTTTCTTCCCTGGCCTGTAAAACTCTATGCCGGCGCTTCTGGAGCAAGGTTGTTAAACGCTAAAATAGATTGGCAACAGGGTGGTTTTGAGGAAGCATTAAATGTGCGAACTTATGATGCAAGTTACCACTACGGCTTGTCTTACGATATGAGCGATAATTGGATGTTTTCAGTTACAAATAGTCATTCGTTTCTATCGTTCGACAAGCAGAACTTTGCTTTGGTTCTCTACAAATGGCGGCTTGGCTCCTACCATAACGTATTGAATTTTGAATTTGCTTATAAATTCTAACCAATGGTAAACACCTTAAACTCAAAACAAAAAACCAGCTTAATAATGCGAGCAATTGCTTTGTTAATTTTTTTGATTTATGCCCGAAGTTCTCCGGCCCAAACTCCAGAAAGATTGAGCAGCAATGCACGTATTTCAGTAATTACCTGCTCGCCAGGCGAAGAACTTTATGAAGCCTTTGGCCACTCGGCCATTCGTGTACATGACCCTGGTAAGGTTGACATGGTTTACAACTATGGCATTTTTAGTTTAACCGAAGAGAATTTCTATGTAAACTTCGCTAAAGGCTTTTTGTGGTATAAGCTGGGTGTCAACAGTTTCGATAGATTTTTACCAGTTTATTCTTATGGAAATCGTTGGGTTATTGAGCAAGAATTAAATCTTAGCTATCAGCAGAAAAACGATTTGTACAAATACCTAGAGTGGAATAGAAAACCTGAAAACGCCAGGTACAAATACCATTATTTTGATGACAATTGCGCCACCAGAATAATGTTCGTTCTTGATTCTGTTAAAGCCATTAACGTAGCTTGGAACGACAAGCCCGCCCGTGGCTATAGACCCGACGAACTGGCAAATGCCAATATTCTAACCAAACCCAGAAAATTTGAAAAGCCAAACGCCACTTATCGCAATTTGGTGCACCGATACACCGAAGACCACCAATGGATGCGACTTGGTATTGACTTATGCCAAGGTATGCCGGTTGACAAACCATTGAACGACCAACAATTTTCGTTTTTGCCTGATTATTTTATGTTGGCGCTCGACAAAGCCACTTTAAATGGCAAACGATTGGTTGGTGCAACAAATGTGCTGCATAAACCTCAGCAAGAAATTCGATTGCTCGATGTTGATTTCACCGTCATATTCTTAAACATTATTTGGATTTCCTTGCTTTTAATAGTGCTGTTTGCCAAAAAATATACCCGTCTAAATGCCATTGTTTATTGGATCATTTTAGGCATTACCAGCTTTTTGGGGTTATTTATATTGGTCATGTGGTTTGGTACTGAGCATTATCACTGCAGCAATAACCTAAATGTATTGTGGGCAAGCCCAATTAACCTAGTGGCTTTCATTTTCATAAAAAAAGATTGGGCCAAGAAATATTTTAAATTTTACAATTGGTTGCTGATAGCCATTTTGGTCACCTGGTTTTGGGCATTTCCGCAAAACTTGCATGAGGCACTTTTAGGCTTGTTAATACTGCTTGCTGTTATGGCAAAAAAGCTTTCTAATAACACTTCAGAACCTATCGAGGAAAAGCCAACTCTTGATTAAACAGAAACTCCTTATCTGATAAGGTTAGTAAAAAAGCAATTAAATCTACTTTTTCGTTTGAAGTAAGCGCAATTCCATTTCGAAGTTCTTTTGCCAAAGTTGGCGATTGCACAATGCCCTTTTGGTAATGATTCAAAACTTCAGAGAGCTTTCTAAAACGCCCATCGTGCATGTATGGAAACGAAAACTCAATATTTCTAAGTGTTGGAATTTTAAATTTCAGTGAATCTTCTGCATTAAGACTAATTCCCATTCTTCCCACGTCGTTTAAAGTAGAATCAATGGGCAAACCGTTATTTGCAAATTGGTTTTTGGTAAAAAGCGGCTCTTTATGGCAAGAATTGCAATGGGCTTTAAACAGCTTATAACCACGCTCTTCTTGTTCAGTAAAGGCATCTTCTCCCCTAACAACTTTATCGTATTTAGCATTAGAACTAACAAACGTTAGTTGAAATTGAGCCAGTGCCTTGAGTAAATTTTGGCCTGTAATAGTTGAGTCGCCAAAAGCGGCATTAAAAAGCCTTGGATATTCTCTCTCGTTTTGAAGTTTTTGAACCACATTGGGCAGCTCTTCGCCCATTTCTAAAGGATGGTTTATTGGCGCCAAAGCCTGCACTTCAATGTGGTTTATAGCGCCGTCCCACATAAAAGAATTGCTCCAAGCCACATTCAAAATGGCTAGGCTGTTTCTGGTTCCAATGCTATCATAAACACCGTGGCTCAGCGCGTGGTCAACATGTGTAAAAGCAGTATATGACAAATGGCAACTGGCGCACGATATGGTATTGTTTACTGAAAGAATTGCGTCATAAAAAAGCTTTCTGCCCAGATAAATTCCTTCTTTGGTTAAAGGCGATTTTTTAAAGTCGAAATGTGGTTTAGGCCAACCATCTGGAATTTGAAATTCTACTTTGTTTGGTTTAAAAGTTTTGAATGCCGTAGCGACAATAAACAGCATAATTAAACCAGCAAAAACGGCTACCCATTTCTTTATTTGAAGCATGTAGCGGCAGTTTTAGAGAGTGACTTAGCCCTTATACCTGGGCTCATCACCCTCGGTTCAGCATTAAATTGAAGTTCATTTACAAAATCACTGAGCTCAAAACTTACTTCGCCATTTTTAACGGGAACTCTAACAGCCACAGCCGTTGCAAACGGACTCGCATAACCACCTAAATGATAGGCAAACTCCTTATTTCTTGAATAGCATTTGGCATGTCTGCCTTCCAATTTAAAATTAATGTATCCGCTGTTCCAAGTCCAATACATACCCTTTGTGGGGTCTAAATCTCCACCCATTGCACCTGAGTTTGAAGTTGCACTATCAACCCCTAAAACAAACTCAACTTTATTAAACTTTAAAGGCTTGTCAGTATTGAAAATTAAACTTTGAGATTGTGGCTTTTCAATGTCAATTAGGTGATAATTAGAATCATAACCCACTTCAAATTCATTATAAAAGAGTTTAATCTCACCTACATAAAATCGAAATGCCGAAATGGTAAATTGGTTTGAATCTTCGTCTAAAAGCGTATCGTTTAAAACCAATGGCTGGCCATTATATGTTACTAAAAATTTGAGTTCACCCGAATTTGAACTGCTAAATGAGATAAGCAAAAAGATGCCAACACATAAAAAGAAAGTGGATTTTAGACCTTTATACATTCTGTAAAACTGATGCAAAAATTAACCAAATCCCTCTATTTTGCCAATGATTATTGAAATTAATAGGAATGAAAAAATTGGGATTAATTCTGGCGATTGCATTTTGCTTTTGTGGCTCAAAATCAATTGCTCAAGAAGGTTTAAAATTTGG
>JAGQWA010000283.1 GCA_020437725.1 Bacteroidota bacterium
GAACCATGCCCAAACCTTGAAATTATAAAACGCGTTTTTAGAAACCTTGAAAATGCTTATCAAAAACAGAATGATGCCGTAAGAGAAACGCATATGAGCGAATTACTTGCTTTTCTAAATAGTTTTTAATTTGGGTTACCTTTTACACGAACAATAATTAAGTAATAAAGAAGTTTTAAACTCGAACTCAACTTTTAGATATGTATAAAGTTATTCTCGCCGTTCTTATAGCACTGGGCCTAAACTCATTTGCACTAACCGATCAAGATGATATTTGGGTAAAAATAAATGTAATTGTTACTGATTTTGAAGAAAATATTCAACCCAACGAATTAGTGCATTTAGTAGCCCAAGGCTCAAAAAAAATATACAAAGGCACAACCAACACCGAAGGTAAATTTGAAGTAAAACTGCCTCATAACGAAACCTACGACATTAAAATTAAAAGCCTAGGAGAAGCAACAACAAGCTCAAGCTTTCAAATCCCTGAACTTACCAGTTCTGGCGCAGAATACACCTTAACGGTTCAGTATGAAGACCAATCGACCTACACACTCGACATAACTTTTGAAACCGGAAAGTCTAACTTAACCGCAGAATCTTACAAATACCTTGACGAGATAGTAGACTGGATGAAGCGAAAGCCAAAATTAAAAATAGAGGTGGCCGGCCATACTGATGATGTAGGCGACGACGACGCCAATCTTACCCTATCACAAAAAAGGGCAAATGCAGTAAAAGACTATTTGGTTAAAAAAGGGGTTGCAGCAAACAGAATTGTGGCCAAAGGTTATGGCGAAAAAGAGCCTGTTGCAACCAACGAAACTCCCGAAGGCCGGGCTCAAAACAGGCGAACAGAAGTAAGAGTTCTATAGTTTTTCATCGAACATTAACCTAGGGTGAATACCAATTGGACCGAAGTCGGTTATTTCGTTTTCACTTTCGCTTTTTGCCGAATTAGCGCAAAAAGTGTTAGTATCAAAACAAAACTATTTACATGAAGCGCCTTTCTACTTTTATTGTTGACGACGACGATATTTATCAGTTTACAGCAACACGGCAATTGCAGTTAACTGAGAAAGTTGACCACATTAAAACTTTTTTAAATGGCAAATTGGCCATTGAATATTTAATTGAGCATGCTGAAAATGCAGAAATGCTTCCTGACATTATTTTCTTAGACATCAACATGCCTATTATGAACGGCTGGGGATTTTTAGAAGAATTTCAGGTTTTGAAAGACAAGCTGGCCAAAAGCATTATGGTGTTTATGGTATCGTCTTCAATAAATCACATGGATAGAAAAATGGCATCTGAAAATGGAAATGTTACCAGTTTTCTTACCAAACCCATTAATGCCGAAGTGTTTAACAATTTGCTATCTGAACTTGTGGCGAACTAAAACTTTGCTGCAATAGCAATGGGTTTCTTAATGGTCTGAACAGATCCATTGGTGTTAACCACTTCAACTAGAATAATGTAAGCACCAATAGGCGCTTTTTCTCCTAAACTAGTAGTGCCATTCCAAGTGTAAATAGATTCGCTACCTAATATATCGTTCTTTACCAATTGCGCAGTTAAAACGCCTGCCAAATTGTGTATTGATATGGCAACGGTTGAGTTTAGATCAGTTGCCGAAACTTTAATTTCTACGTAATCTTCAAAGCCATCTCCATCGGGCGACAGTGTGTTGCTAGATAACGATACCGTTTCATTGGACCCAAACTCTGACGAAGATTGAGAATTTTTATAGCCAGGAGTTCCATACCCAGCTGCTGATGATGCTGAATGCCAATTATGCGAATTCTGTGTTGGTTCATTACTACTTATTCGCTCAAGGCTTACGCCATTTTTGTCTTTTATTAGCGGATGATGCCAATCGTCAAAATATTGAAGTGCATCAACCTTATTTCCATTTTCATTTATCAATACCAAACCGCCTTCATTATCAGCCATAGACGGCATAAACTCACTTTCTATTAGCCTGTGTCTTCCTTTGGTTACATAATTATCATAAACATTCAAAGTATCAGCCGTAAACAGCGCATATTCTTCAGGTGCCAATAAAAAGCCATTCTCGCCAACAATTCCTTGTTTTCCTATTTGACCAAATTCATCAAGCTGGCCTATAGCCAAAGTTCTAAGGTCAAAATACTTTTGAGAACGATTGTAGATTTCAATATAATCTGAGCCGCCGTTAACAGGATTAAAAAGCACTTCGTTTATCACCAAATCCAAACTATCAGGCATAGTAGGCAATGCTATTTTAGCAGAATAAGAAGCAGTAATATTTCCAGAGCAATCGGTAATGTTTGTCAATTTCAACTCATAAAGAGTATTGGGCAATAAACTGTCTGCCAACTTTAGGGTGGCTTTATTGTAAGTAATTCCATGGGTTGAAACAGACTCGATACTAACACCTTCACTTAGTTCAAAATGGACATTATCTAAAAGCCAAACGCTATCTAGCTTTTCTGAAAACGTTATAATTATTTCTTTGTTTGAACTCGGAATAACGCTTAAAACTGAAGGTGGAATTTGATCCGAATTTGCATCTGCAACCGTATTTTCTGCTCCTGGCGAACCGTATAAACCCGATAAAGCCGATGTCCAATTTCCCAGCTCATAACATGGGCTGTTTACATCAATCATCTCTAAAGAATAACCGCCATCTTTTCTATCATCGTTTACATGCCAGTCTTGCTGGTAATTAACAGCTACAACTAGTTTTCCTAAAGAATCTCTAAGCACCAATTGCTCACCGCTATTATTTAGAGATGGGAAACCAGAAACCGCCAATGTTTTTCCATAAGAACTAAAATCTTGTGCTGCCGTGCTTGATGAAAGAATCAAGTAATTGCCAGCAGGTAATATATACTCAGGAAGCGTAGTTGATCCAGTAGCGTCAAATAGCACAAAATTCTTTAACTGAATGGGATAGGATGCTCTGTTATAAATCTCAATAAACTCTTTGGTAGGTAAGCTATAACTGGGTTCAGGATCAGCAAAAATTTCTGAAATAACCAAATCATAAAGCTGAGCGGGCTTTGCAACCAAATAAACAACTGCCGATTTAATAGTGGCCTTTAGTTCATTTCCTTCACAATCAAAAAGGCCCGATATATCCAAATCATAAGCAATATTCTCAGCAAGAGTATCTTCAAGAACCAGTAGAATTTCAGTAAAAGGATAATCTCCTACCCTAACCGAACTAACACCAATGTTTTTTGAATTTTCTAAGAGTTGAAAACTCGCTTTGGCAGCCAAAGCACTATCAAGTGTTTCGTTAAAGATTAAGAGCACTGAGTCTAGCCCAATAATTTTAACGCCTTCTAAATCAGGTGCAGTTATGTCTGGAATGTTAGAGAAAACTGAATTTTGTTTACCTGGCGTTCCTCCTGAAGCATCTCTACTAGCCACCCAATTCAATTGCGAGCTGCATTTCTTCTCAGCATTTATTAACTCTATTGAATAACCGCCATCATCTCTGTCCACATCATTATACCAACTTTCCTTATAGTTTACCTGGTCAATAATTTCTCCTAACGGCGATTTTAGAGTTAAATCGTCACCACTGTTGTTTAACGAAGGAAAATCTATTGGCAAAACTGCTCCAAATGGTGCAAAGAGAGATTCGTTGCTTTTTGAGCACAAAATGAGATAACTCTTTGCCGGTAAAATGGCGGCTGAAAGAGTTTTGGTTGAAGTAGCATCAGAAAACTGAAAGCCGCTTAATTCAATATCAAAATCAGATCGATTATAAAGCTCAACAAACTCAGCATTTGGCAAACCAACAATTGGTGTTGGGTCAAAGAAAATTTCGCTTATAACAACGTCTCTTCTTGCAAGGGCCTTGTAAATAAAGTCGCTGCTAGCACCATTTAATGAGTTGCCAGCTAAGTCTTTAATTCCATTGATGTTAAGCGTATAAATTCCATTTGAAAAATTAAAAGGCCAGGTTAACAATATTGAATTGGCACTGCCATCAAAAACCACATTTATTGGGTTTTGACTATTGATACTATAATTACTTGAATTTGAAGCTGAAGCACTGTCTAAAGCTTCATTATAAAACACCCTTATTTGGTTTTTAGAAACCACTTGAATTTGATCAACTTTGGGCGGCTCAGTATCTTTAAATTCAGGGCTAAGGGCAACATTGTCAAAGTAAAACTTGTCAGCTCTCGATGATGTGTAAGTACAAACCATCCCAAAAAAACTGCCCGAACTGTAGGTATTGTCAAATACTTTAAAGCTTTCGAATGGTGTGTTTACCTTTCCGGTATCAAGAACAGACAAGGCAAATTCACCCTTCTTATTTCTAGTAACTTTCAACTTTCCGCGCGAAGGTTGTGCTCCAAAAACGGTAGCTGTACCATCAAATAATTTAACCGAATTACCACCATCTTGGCGGTAAAATTCAATATTGTCGTCACTACCAGACTTGCCAATTTTTAAATAATAGCCGTTTCCATTACTTTCTAAATCCGTGTTTGAAAACGACAAATAAATCTTAAGTGAATTCGAACTTGAAGGCTCAAAATCCATTATGAAATCGATACTCCAAGATGCCGTGTCTTTCCAATTATAGGCTGTTGAAAGTTGCGCTTTTCCACCTGCAACATCATTCAATTGAAGCTGTCCAATGCTAACGGTAAACAAGCCAGAATTGCCAAACCATTGCGGGTTTGATGATAAATCTGCATCAGAAAAATCATCAATAATCTGCGAGTACGATACCGCGGCCATCAGCCACAAAACAAAAGTTATAGCCCAAT
>JAGQWA010000284.1 GCA_020437725.1 Bacteroidota bacterium
CTTCAGCTGTAATGTATTTGTTAAAAGACCTACAAATAGCACCTTGGCTTATGTTGTTTTACGCAATAATGTCGCTCGTGGGCTTTTTGAAATGGCGCAAATCATTCACCGAACAAAACAATTGGCAAATTGGATAAAGTTGACGTGGTAGTAATTGGCGGCGGTGCTGCCGGATTTTTCGGTGCCATAAATCTGGCGGAAATGCATCAAGAGCTAAAAATTACCATTATTGAGCGAAGCGATAAGCTTTTGTCAAAAGTGCTCATTTCTGGTGGGGGGAGATGCAACGTTACCAATGGCTGCTGGGATCCATCCGAATTGGTTCTTAATTACCCACGTGGGCAAAAAGAGCTACGCGGGCCGTTTAATAAATTCTGTACAGGCGATACGGTTGATTGGTTTGAAACACATGGCGTTCCTTTAAAAATTGAAGACGACAATCGCATGTTTCCAGCTTCAAATTCGTCGCAAACCATTATTGATTGTTTCTTGAATTTGGCCAAGGAATACCGTATTGAAATAAGGACCAAAACCAGCTTTAAAGGGCTAAATCAACTAGAAGATGGTCTTGAAGTAGTAACATCTCAAGGCAAAATAAAAGCACAAAAAGTGCTAGTAGCAGCTGGAAGTTCACCGGTTATTTGGAATATTTTTAAGTCGCTCGGGCATACAATCGTCAATCCAGTTCCTTCGCTTTTCACTTTTAATATTAGAGACGGAAGAATTAAAAATCTCCCAGGTCTTTCTGTGCCTTTGGCAAAAGTTTCCATTCCTGAAATAAAAATGCAAGCCGAAGGGCCTTTGCTAATTACGCACTGGGGAATGAGTGGGCCTGCTATTTTAAAACTTTCAGCTTTTGGTGCTAGAGAGTTGGCCAAACTCAATTATAAAACACATATAGAAATCAATTTTACAGGACTTGAACTAGAAGAAGTTGAGCATGAATTTCTTAATGCCGTAGCGATTTTTCCTGATAAATTAATTGATAATCATGCCATGTTCAATATTCCTAAGCGATTGTGGAAGAGCTTGTTAAATGCGAATGTTGGTAAAAAAATGGGGCATTTAAATGAGAAAGAAATTAAAGGTGTTTTGCAAGCAGTTACCAAGGCTGAATTTAAGGTAAATGGCAAGAGCACTTTTAAAGATGAGTTTGTAACAGCCGGCGGAATTGATCTTAAAGAAGTGGACTTTAGAACCATGGAAAGTAAGCTCATTCCAAACCTATATTTTGCCGGAGAAGTGTTGGATATAGATGCAATAACAGGTGGATTTAATTTTCAAGCAGCTTGGACCACTAGTTATTTAGCAGCTCAACAATTGGCAAAAATCCCGTAGTAAAGTAAGCACCAAGCTTACCTTTGCCAGCTAAAGAAATCTCAATAAATGACTTTCGAAAACACGTTGGCATTTGCCCAAAAGCTTGATTCTGAAGACAAATTAGCCAAGTATCGCAATGAGTTTCATTTTCCTAATTCAATGCATACTGGCAAACCAGCTTTGTATTTTACTGGCAACTCGTTGGGTTTAATGCCAAAACGGGTTAAGGAGTACATGGATATAGAGCTTGATGATTGGGCCAAATTCGGTGTTGAAGGTCATTTCCATGCGCGAAACCCATGGTTTCATTACCACAAATTTTTTACCGAGAAGGCCGCCAGATTGGTTGGTGCCAAACCAGCCGAAGTGGTAATGATGAACAACCTTACGGTGAATCTTCACCTAATGATGGTTAGTTTCTATAGGCCAACTGAAAAGCGGTTCAAAATAATGATTGAAGGTTGCGCTTTTCCTTCAGATCAATATGCTGTGGCGAGTCAAGCCAGATTACATGGTTTCAACCCTGAAAAAGCTGTAATTGAATTAGTTCCAAGAGAAGGTGAACATACATTAAGACCAGAAGATATTCTTGCCAAGATTGAAGAACATGGCGATGAACTAGCTCTAGTTATGCTGGGTGGAGTAAATTATTACACAGGTCAGGCATTTGATATGAAAGCCATTACCGAAGCCGGCCATGTGGTAGGCGCTTTTGTAGGTTTCGATTTAGCGCATGCCGCCGGAAACCTGCTTTTGAAATTGCATGATTGGGGCGTTGATTTCGCCGTTTGGTGTACTTATAAATACTTGAATTCAGGTCCAGGCTCTGTTTCTGGCGCATTTGTGCACGAAAGGCATTCTGGCTTAAAAGATATTCCCCGATTTGAAGGCTGGTGGGGTTATGACGAAGAAAACCGCTTTAAAATGACCAAAGGTTTTGTGCCAATGGAAGGCGCTCCAGCTTGGCAATTAAGCAATGCGCCTGTTTTTAATATGGTGGCTCACAAAGCTTCGTTAGACTTGTTTGATGAAGTTGGTATGCAAGCGCTTAGAGCAAAAAGTGACCTTCTAACAGCCTATATGGAATTCTTAATCAATGGTTTGGTTGACGAAAATGGCAATAAACGATTTGAAATAATAACACCAGCAGATCAAAAACAACGAGGTGCACAACTCAGCATTTTAAGTTTGAGCGAAGGCAAAAAGCTTTTCGACTTTATAACTGAAAAAGGCATTATTGCCGATTGGAGAAACCCTAATGTAATTCGTGTGGCACCAGTGCCTATGTACAATTCATTCAAAGATGTTTATGAGTTTGTGCAGATTTTAGATAGCTACTAATAATGGAAAGCTTTTTTGTTGGCGACAGAGTAAGGTTTTTAGACCAAGATGGGGAAGGAGTTATTCTTTCAATTAAAGATGCAATGGCCACTGTTCAAACTGCCGATGGGTTTGAATTTCCTTACCCAATATCGGCACTAGTAAAAGTTGAAGCCACCGCTAAAACGGCAGAACATCGTGAGTTTGAACAACCCGTTTCAAATAAAGTAGTCTTAGGAAAATATGGCCTTTTTCTAGCTTACATGCCACAAGCAGGTAATTTGGTTAAAGTTTATTTCATCAACAAAACTTCGTTTTCATTGCTTTATTCAATTGGTGAAAACAGGGCAAATGGAAGCTTCGGCATTGCATCTGGCCAAATAAAAGCGGGTGATTTTGTTGAAGTTTTTTCGAGAAATAGAGACCATATTGCCAGTTGGCCACAATTGGTGGTTAATGTGCTCTATCACAATAATCAAGAGCTAAATCCTGCACCAGTTCAGTTTGTTCATGCATCATTAGAACAAGATTTTTTAACTGAAAAAGTGCAAGCGCCCATTCTTGGACAACAAGCCTATTTATACCAGTTAGACGATCCCAATTGGCAAAGCGAACGTTCAAAACTCAATACCCAACTTAAAGATGCCTTTCAAGGCAAAAAACTCAATGATTTAGAAGGTTTAGACGAAGTAATAGCCAACGATGTTGTTGATTTACATCTTGAAGAAATTCCTGATGCCCCAACTAATTTAGGATTGAATGCTATTCTTGGCTTCCAAATAGATTACGCTGAAAAAATGCTAGATAAAGCCTTAGCAGCCGGCCATTCAAAAATCACTTTCATTCACGGTACAGGAGATGGTGTGCTCAAAAGAGAAATCCAAAAACTAGGCCGTGAGCATCCGCACGTTTCATCATATGGTAAGGCAGATCCTAATAAATACGGCGGCGGCGCTACTTTTTTAAAGCTGCGGTAGGTTTTTAGTTTTCAGTTCACGGTTCACCGCCTTTGCTCGATCGTCACACCGATGCACGAAGGTGTCTCCATCAATAGTCGACAGTTCACGGACGACAGACAACAGCCTTTTTCAACCACGTCGAGGCACGAAGGCGTCTCCACTTGATTGGTTTATCTCATACGACAGTACTTTCTTTCCAGTTCACATCCCTAACAACAAGGTCATCCTGACGATAGGAAGGATTTCTTTAACACTTGCGTTCTCGGCGAATCTCGCCTATAAATGCTCAATCAAGACACTTGTGCATCGCGATAGAATACAGCCCTGGCAAGTTGCACGGTGATTGAGCGAAGCCGAAATAACCTTCAAAACAGTCGCTACGCTCGGCGTAGTGACAAACTATCCTAAGCGTCTCTGGCGCGTTTTTAAATGATGACGCAACCAGAACCGATTCAGTAAAAATTTTAGACGTTAGGCTTTAGATAAATGAACAGAAAACCAGAAACTTTCTACTCATTTAGAAAGTTCGTGAAATGGATAAACTCAAAGGCCTAGAATTACGAATATTGTTGCACCAAACTAAGTATCCAATGCCTCGCATACAGAAAAAGTTAGAGCAAATACGCTTACAACATAAAGTATCTAAGATTTTATGGAAAGACAATGGGGTTTCTACCCATTTCGATTACCATGTAAATCTAATGTCAGAAGAAGAGACCATTCAACTTAATGTGCTTACTTACAACGAACGGCATGATGAATACATGCTACTTCATACCACTCGTGGAGCAAGTTCAATTGAATGTTTAAAGCGAATGTTAGAGTATTTAGAAAAACAAACAGCATCTGGCGTTATTTACACTTTTACCATTGAGTGGCGTAAAAATGGAGAAGGCGATAAGCACATTTCTTATTTCAGAGCACGATCAACCGAAGAAGCCACTCAGAAGTTTTTTCACGAGAAAAACCGCTCTGATTATGAATTTAGCATTACCCAGAATCCGTTATCATAGGTTTTGCTTCAACTCAACTTACCTGCTTTTAAACCTGAACTCTTAAAAGATGAGTCAGGATTAAAAATCAAATGTTTGGTAAGAAAAAAATACATTCAACTTACTCCCGAGGAATGGGTGCGACAGCATTTTATTCATTATCTCATAAGCGAAGCCAACGTT
>JAGQWA010000285.1 GCA_020437725.1 Bacteroidota bacterium
GATAGTTGGCCAGCTTTCGCTTTGGTAGTCAAAACAAGCAATGTTGCCACCGCGAGTAGTTTAATCATTTTCATAAGGCTTCTTTTATGCCGCAATACATGGGTTTGGGTTCATAATGATCATCCCACATGCAGGGCCAGTCATTTCGGTTAAAACTATATCTAATCCAAGTATCGGCATCGCCAATGTTCCAAAACGAAATGCCGTATTGGTATTTCGAGTCTAGCCGCTTATAGCCATTCACCACGCCTTTTAAAATCTGTTTTTGGCTCATTAGCAGGTCGTTAGTGGGGTGGGTGTGTTTGCCGTAAACGTTTAAAGAAATGTCGATCTCAGAATAATAAACCAGCAAATCGTTTTGTTGTACTTTAAGTGCCATTTCGTTTATTTCAGCTACTTCAGGAAACTCTCTGAAAATATGCAGTTGGCAACCCAATCCGTGTACAGGAACATCATTTTCTTTAAAGGTTTTCAAGAGACGGAGCACGGCATTGAGCTTGTTTCTGTTCAGTGCCAGGTTGTAATCATTGTAGAACAATTTAGCATCAGGATCGGCTTCGTGTGCCCATTTGTAGGCTTTTGCTATATAAGATGGCCCAATGTATTTATGCCAAATGGACTTTCTCAGAGTGCCGTCTTCATTAAAGGCTTCGTTTACCACTATCCAAGTACCAATCTTGCCTTTGTATCTAGAAACAATGGTTTGGATATGGTCTTTCATAATGGCTTCCAACTCTTTTTTGGAGCCAGAAAATTCATTCAACCAATAAGGAAGCCAATCATGATAGATGAGACTGTGACCAACCACATCTTGGTTGTGCCTTTCGGCAAACTGAACAAGTGTGTCGTAATCTCTCCAATCATAAATCTCTCTGTGCGGATGCACTCTGTAAAGTAACCATGCTTGCTCACCAGAAATGCGATTAAACTGCTTGCGAGTAATTGAACGGTACTTCTCATTAGTTTGCAGTAAATCTGTTGAAATGGCTGCTCCAATGGGGAAATCTGCACCAACATAAAGCGGTGCATCGTCATCACAATAACTGATCTCTTGTTTAGAGCAGGAAAACAGCATTAAAGTACTAACAAAGACTATATGGAGAAGCTTAATTTTCTTCATGATTTGAAACAAATGCAAAATAGGGAACTGGTACGAGACTTTATATTTTCTAATGAATTAGGTCACATTATGATTTCCTAATCCATTATTTAGCTTGGTCTTGAATTAAATCGCCGCTAGTATCATTAAGCCGCTTAATGGCAACTGAGCAGTAATTTTTGCCTGAATTTGCCTGCGATTCTAGAACGGTTAGGCTGCCGCCAATACTCTTTAAAATGGATCGGTCATAGTTCATAAAGTTGTTACAGGCTGTCATATTTCCAGAATTTCTCAATGGGTAGTTTAAATGAATTTCCATGTACGCGATATCATCTGTTATTTTAATTTTCTTGAAGTGATGTTGCCCATCAGGTGGCATTACTTTAAGCCATGAATTTGCCAATTCTTCAATATTTTCAGATATATTGGGCTTATTGAGCTTTAAATTTATTTCGGCCAATAGGGTTGTAAAAAATGGAATTAAGGTTTCTGTCACCTTCCATTTTGCAAGCAAGGCCAGAAATTTTAGGCCAAGATTAAAAGTGCTTTGTTTTTCAAGGTGTTTCTTCATTTAGGTTAAATGGTTGGGGCTGTCTAAAAAGCCCTACGTCATGTTGTTCCGATAGCTATCTGAATAGTTCAAGATTTTGTTGATCTAGCTCTAAATAGAATTTCTAAATTTTGAAACAAATTCAGCATGACGGCAAGAAATACTTTATAAACAACTCCTTTTTGGCGTTGAAATATCGAAAAACCTTTTTCTCTTTCAATTCTTCGATGCCATTTTCTTTGCAAATACGGTGAGCTAAAATTTTTTGAAAAGTATCTTATCTAAGTTAGATTAATGAATTTGGCTGCCAATACTTTACAAAAAAGCCATTTATTCGACCAATTTTATTTGGCTCTATTCTGGTTCTAATAGTTTTGAAGGCCTACGATAAATTCCAAACTTGAATAAAACGGCTTTACTATTTTTCATTTTATGTGGCCCCATGCTGGCAATTGCCAATGAAAAAAAGGATGCTGATAGCTTACATAAAATGGCTCTTCAGCTGTCGAGAACTGGCGATAAAGACTCGGCTCTATTCTATTTAGAACAAGAAAAGGCAATAAGAGAGAAGGTTGGCCCAACTCACAGACTCATAAAAATCTATGCTGACGAAGCGGAAGTTTACAGGTCGATAGTAGATTTAGAAAAGGCCATGAGCGCCATTAAAAAAGGTGAAGCACTTATTCCAAAGGCCAAGCCAACACCATACAATGCCGATTTATATAACAGAAAGGCAGCCATACTATTCGAATTAAAGCAGGTTGACTCGTGCTTGGTAGCAGTAAAAAAATCTCAAGACATAAGCCGAAGTTTTAACGACTCACTCAATTTTTTCAATAACCTAACCATAGAAGGAGCATGCTACCGGGAATTAGGGAAATATCATAAAGCCGATCTTTCATTGCGAACAATGCTTGCCAAAGCCCAAAACAGAGGCGATATTGATCATTGTTGTCTTGCTGCATATAATTTGGCAAATTCTTATCTCACTCAAAATAAACCAGATAGTGCTCTTATATACGTAAACCACTTTTTAAATGCTGATTATAGCAACCAGTCAGATGTGGTTATTAATGATGTTTATCGCTACAGGGTAAATGCATATGAACAACTGGGAGAATATAAACTGGCATTACAGTTTATGGACTCTGCCTATGAATTGAGACTTAAAACGAACGATATATTAATAAACGAAAGAATTGACGAAACAAGAATAAAGCACCAATTGGCAGTAAATAGTCTAGAGAAAGAAATGCTGGTTAAAGAAAAAGAATCGGCTAAACTTCAACTCATTATTGCCATTTTAATTGGTTTGTTGCTGAGTTTAGGAATTGTAAGCTTTTGGTATAGAAGAAAAAAACTGCTGGCCATTAATGCTGAATTGAAAACTGCAGTAGAGTTTAAAAACAAACTAATTGCCATAGTGGCCCACGACATAAAAAACCCTATGAACGGCGTGGTATCATTATTTAGGTTATATAATGACAAAATGCTTGAGAAAGAGCAACTTGATGCTTTTTTTAGCAAGCTAGAAAGTGCCGCGATAGACGTTAATCTACTTCTCGATAATTTATTGAATTGGGTAAAATCTCAAGATTCAAACTTCAATGTGCACACGGTTCAAATTCACACCAAAGAGCTGGTTCAAGATATTGAAACAACTCTTGCTTCAAACCTTAGTAATAAGCACATTACGCTAGTAACCAATTTCGAAAATATGCCCGAAAAATTTAATTCAGACTTAGGAATGATTTCATTGGTGTTGCGAAATCTCATTTCAAACTCAATAAAATTTTCAGAAGAGAATTCACAAATTGAGCTTGACATTAAACGAGTTAATGGATCGGTAGATTTCGTAGTTAAAGATTACGGAATTGGCATGAACGAAACCATGGTAAGTAACCTATTTAATGGAACCAGAAGTGCCAAAGGCACCAACAAAGAAGCCGGCACTGGAATTGGATTAAAATTGGTGCATGAAATGGTTCAGAAATTAAATGGCACTATTCATGTGAAGTCTAAATTGGGTATTGGCACTGAAATTAGGGTGTCGCTACCTGCATAATAGTTCTTCTTTCAAATTCATTTAGAACACAAACCCAGTTATTTAGAACGCTCAAAATAAAATTCAGACCAATATTTTTAGAATTTAGCAACTAAATGAGATTTTCGAGCCACTAGATTTTAAAATGGGGAAACACTTTAAAACTTACGTTACCATTCTGCTTTGTTTGATTTGCTCAGTTTTTCAAATAAAAGCAGTTTCAAATAATGATGAGCTTATAAAAAAGCTCGAAGCCCAATTAATTGCATCTGAAGAAGCCAATAATATAGACTCAGCCTTAGAAAAAGCCCAACAATTAATTAATGTATTAAACCAGATAAACGACGTTCAAAACTGGGTAAATGTAGTAACCACAAAAGCCGAAATGCTACGGTCTATTGCAGATTTAGAAAAAGCACTTGAAACCATTAATCAGGCCGAAGAAAAAGCAGAAAAACATTGCAAAGGCCCAATTCTAGCCAGGTTCTATAATCGCAAAGCTTCTATTCTTTTTGAATTGAAAATTTCTACTGAAGCATTGGCTTATGTTTTAAAGTCGCAAGCCGCCAACCTTACTTATCCAGATCAAGGTATAGAGTTTTCTAATCTTAACCTACTTGGGGCCATTTACAGAGATGCGCACGATTATAACAAGGCCACAACGGTTTTACAAGAGTTAAACAGAAAGTCTTTTAAATCTAAAGACACATCAGAATACCTTTTAAGCTGCTATAATTTGGCACTCACTTTTCAAAAGCAAAATGAATTTGATTCTGTCTTAAAGTATGCTTTTGGTTACGTGCATTTTACACCAGAATTATACAATAGACAAGTAGGCGAGCACATGTACCATTGCATTGCTCAAGCTTATGAAAAACTAGAGAAATATGATTTGGCCTATCAATATTTAGACACTACTCACTTATACCGCTTACAAACGCTAGAAGAAATGATGCAAGGTAGAATAAGCGAGCATAGAGCCAAAAGTCAACTTACCATTCAACAATTAGAAAATGAGCGGCTTATAGAAAGAAATAAGAGTAAGCAGAACCAATTGTATTTAATGTTATT
>JAGQWA010000286.1 GCA_020437725.1 Bacteroidota bacterium
GGACCTGCTGATACTGGACGACTTCGGCATACAACCCCTGGACCAGCCCGGCAGAGCTTCTTTACTGGATATAATAGAAGACAGGCATGGTAAACGTTCTACTATTATCACTGCACAGCTACCTGTGAAACAGTGGTATGACGTTATAGGCGAACAGACCGTAGCTGACGCTATCATGGATCGTATCGTCCATAATGCTCAGCGCATAGAACTGAAAGGAGAATCTTTGCGCAGAAAGTGGAACAGGAAACAAACTATCGATAACAACTAAAACAACTATATTTATAATCACAAAGACACCCTCTCTGGCATACTTGCAGACATCAACTTAGGGTGGTCAATTTGGATGATAATAGAGGGGTCACGTTCATGATAATATCCACGGTCCTTTTCAAACAAGATGTTCAAAATTTGAACATGTTCATTTACAATGAGTTAGGTCGAAATCGTGAGTAAATGTTTTTTCAACATCAACTCACCGAATCACTCACGAATACAATGAGATTTTATGCAAAAAATGAGGATTTCCAAAATGAAAAAAGCCCTCAAATCGTGTAAAATGAAGGCTTTTGACGTTAATGACAAGAATAGAGCGGAGAGAGAGGGATTCGAACCCCCGGACCTTTGACAGTCAACGGTTTTCAAGACCGCCGCATTCGACCACTCTGCCAACTCTCCGGCGCGAAGGTAAAGCCACGCCGAGAACCTGTGCAAACTTTTTTAACTTAAAATGAAGCCTTTGTTAAGCCCAATTTGTAACCGCTTGAAACTATGAAAAATACGGCTGGGTTTTTTCTAAAATATCGGCTGGGCAGCGCATGGGTCGGCGCGTTTTGGCATCTACAAAGCATAATTCGGTATGGCCTTCGTTTACTTTTTGGCCTTGCTCATTGAAAAGCTCGTACAGAAATTTCATTCTCGAAGAAGGCAACTCAAGCAAGGTGGTTTTTATGGTAAGGTGTTCATCGTACAAAACCGGACGAATAAACTTACAATCCAACGAAAGCACCGGCATTAAAACGCCACTTATTTCCAGCTCACCGTAAGGAAAGCCTAGTGAGCGCATGCATTCAACACGGCCTACTTCATAATACAATGGATAGTTGCCATGATGTAAATACCCCATTTGGTCGGTTTCGCCGTATCTGACCCTTATTTGGTGCTCGTTGCTGTACATGATACAAAGGTAAATTAGTGTTTTAGTGTATTGGTGACTGAGTGAATTAGTGCTTGAGTGTTTTAGACATTCGCTACGCGAATTCGTTTGTCTGTATGGAAAGGTTTTAAGGGATAAAGAGTTAAATAGATAAGTAGGCAAGGGAGGTAACGTGGTTCTGGTCAAGAACTTGTTGGGGCTGTCTAAAAAGTAATTCTTGCCGTCATGCTGAACTTGTTTCAGCATCTAGAAATTCGATTTTGAGCCAGATGAATGAGATCCTGAAGTAAATTCAGGATGACCAACCATCTTTTTAGACAGCACCTTAGATGGGGGCAAATCTCAAGCAAAAAAAAACCGCTCTTTTTAGAGAGCGGCTTGTGTCTAGCAACATCCTGAGCCAGATGTTCCACAGCAGCAACAGGTGCTGCCACAACAATTATTTTCCATGTTATTGGTTTTAGTGGTTTAAAAAAATGTTCGTCCAGTAGACGCTTTTTCTACCCCATGGATGCAAAAAAAATTAACCACCCACGCAACAAACACGGCGGCGTGGCACCACATCTAAAATATTACCAAACTGATCGCTTTTAATATCACAGCATTTGGTAATTACTTCTTTCAATTTTTTACGAGCGCGCTGAATTCTTGACTTTGCTCCGGTATATGAAAGTCCATGCTTTTGGGCATAATCATGCTGGCTCATTGAACCCAAATCTGTTTCTTGTAGCGCATTAAAATCGCTGTCATTCAAATCATTCATGCAGCTGGTTAAGCACTTTACTGCTTTTTGTTGAGAGTCTTCCAATTCGAAGCTTTCAGCAATTTCAAAATCCAGATCAGCTGTATGCTTTTGCTTTCTATAGAAGTCGGCAATGGTGTTTCTGGCAATTTGATAAAACCATGGACGAATCTTCTTTTGGTCTTTTAGAAACTGCTGTTTCTCGAAAGCCTTGGCCAGCGATTCTTGCACCAAATCTTCTGCATCATCATGGTTTTGAACCCTTTTACGCACAAACGGCACTAGCATTTTGTAGAAATCGCTCCATTGTTTATTGGTAATCATTTGGCTGAAATTTGGTTAAGTAAGGCCTTCACTTTTTCTTCAATTATGTCTCGTACACCAGCAAATTCATGCTCATCCATTTCGCGAGGGTCTGGTATTTCCCAATCGATTCTGTTATTAGTTTTAACCCATGGGCAAGCATCGCCGCAACCCATTCCAACTACGTATTCATAAGGGCCATCGGGAATTTCATCAAGGCTTTTTGAGTCGTGAGAAGCCAAATCATAGCCTATTTTTTTCATGGCGTTAATGGCTCTGGGATTCACTTTTCCAGATGGTTTTGAACCTGCACTAAAAGCTTCAACTTTGCCTGCTCCGTGAATTTTGGCAAATGCTTGAGCCATTTGGCTTCTATTCGAGTTTTCTACACAAACAAACAGTAGTTTTTTCATGATTTTGGCTGAATGAATTGATGAAAGGGAATGGCCAATGCCGCTCCGAGAGTTGGCCCAGCCAGATATACCCAAATTGAATTAAGTTGTCCAGAAACCAAAGCCGGTGCAAGCGAACGAAAAGGATTCATTGAAGCACCTGTAATGGGCCCTGCAAACATGGCTTCCATTAACACCACACCCCCAATGGCTGCTCCTGCCAAAATGCCCTCTTCTTTAGGGCCTGATGACACTTGCAGTATTACCAGCATTAAAATGAAAGTGAGTATAATTTCAATCACAAATGATTGAAGCTCTGTTCCTAATGGAAACGTTCCTCCCAGATTTTCATGCTCAAATAATGAAGACAATACAATACTTGCCAGAATGGCGCCAATAAGTTGAGCAAGAAGGTAAGGAACAACAAGTTTGGTTTCAAACTTTTTAGAAAGCCAGAAAGCAATGGTAACCGCTGGGTTTATGTGTGCTCCAGAAATATGACCAAATGAATAGATCATGGCCATTACCACCAAACCAAAAGTGATGGCAATGCCAGCATGAGTAACCGTTCCGCCAGTAACATCATTCATTACAATGGCGCCTGTTCCACAAAAAACCAAACCAAAAGTGCCTAGCAATTCGGCTAACGATTGCCTAATCCAATTTTTGCCCATTTTCAATAATTCCATTTAGCAACAACCGCTTCCAGGTTCGCAATTAGCGCCTGCTTCTCCAAGATTTACCAATTGAATTTTCTGCTTCTTTATCCCAGGTTTTTGAGCAAAAACTGTAACGCTAGTAATGCTGTTGTTAGAAGCTTTAAACTGAGCTATTTCTTCAGTACTTAGGTATTGAGAAAGGATGTCATCAGGAATTATGATTTCCTTTTCTTTTTGAACCTGAATGTTTTGAAAGCCTGCTTTGTGAATTTGGTTTAGATAGTCTGTTTTTTGAATGGCACCTGAAACACAGCCGGCATACATTTCGGCAGTGTTCTTAATTTTTGGTGGAAGTTCACCAACTAGCACAATGTCAGAAATGCTAAAATGCCCACCGGGTTTAAGCACTCTGTAAATTTCAGAAACTACATTTTCTTTGTTCGGAACCAGGTTCAAAACGCAGTTGCTAACCACAACATCGGCAACATTGTTGGCTACTGGAATTTCTTCAATATCGCCATATCTAAACTCTACGTTGTTGAAACCGAGTTTGTCAGCATTTTCTCTTGCTTTGGCCAGCATGGGTTCAGAAAAATCGATACCGATTACTTTGCCTTCTGAGCCAGTTTCATGTCTAGCCACAAAGCAATCATTTCCAGCTCCAGAACCAAGGTCTATTACCGTGTCACCATTTTGGATATTGGCAAATTGGGTTGGTAGCCCGCACCCTAGCCCTAAATCGGCAGATTCTGTGTAACCTTTAAGTTCAGAATAATCATCGGTCATGATGTTATAAACTTCGGTTGAACAACCACCCGCTCCACAGCATGACGCCATGTTATCGGCTTTGTTTTGAAGCGCGATTTCGCTGTATTTCTCTTTTACAAGTAGTTTTTTCTCTTGATCTGTTTTCATGATTATAAAATATTAGCAGCAGTTATTATTAGGTCTATAAGCAGCGAATAGCTCACTGAATTGTGCTTGAATTTCATTCCATTTATCTGGGTTAATGCAATAGCAAACCGAATTGCCTTCAATGGTTCCTCGAATAATCCCTACACCTTTTAATTCCTTCAAATGTTGAGAAATGGTTGGTTGTGCAAGGCCTAGTTCATCTACCAAATGGCCGCAAATGCATTGGTCTTGCCTTAGTAAATACTGTATGATGGCAATGCGGGCAGGATGACCTAAAACTTTGGCAATTGTGGCCAATTCATTTTGACTTTCCGTAAATAATTGAGTTTTTGTAATCCCCATCGCTTTAATTCTTCATTGCAATATTACGATGATAAGTGATTGAGTGGTTAAAATTTTTTCAGAAGGTTGGTTATGATAGGAGGAAATCTGGCAAGAGTGATTAGAGAATAGTGATTAGCGATTAGGGGTTTGGGGTGAAAAGTGAAAGGTGAAAAGTGAAAGGTGTGAGACTGTTCAACCCTATGCAAATCAACGGGTAAGAGCATGAATGCATTGGATCTTAATATATAAAGTTTAGACTTTGGA
>JAGQWA010000287.1 GCA_020437725.1 Bacteroidota bacterium
TGGCAAGTTGATGCAAGTACTTAAGGTTTATGTGCTTCTAGTTATTTGAAATCCTGTCAGGTTTAATTTTCATAGTAAAATGCTTTGAACTTTTCCAAAGTTCAACTTTAATCAAGGCCAGAAATGCTGATGCTAAAACGAGCATTACATCTTAATCAACTTTGGAAAAGTTGGAGATTAAGGTTTGAATGGAAACTGTCCATTTCTTAATCCAAACCTGACAGGACTCTTCTGGCAAGTTGATGCAAGTACTTAAGGTTTAAATGGAAACTGTCCATTTCTTAATCCAAACCAGACAGGACTCTTCTATCAAGTTGATGCAAGCACTTTAGGTAATGCGGTTCTAGTTCAGTAAAGTCCTGTAAGGTTTAATTTTCAAGGCAGAATGCTTTGAACTTTTCCAAAATTCATTTTTAATCAAGGCCAGAAATGCTGATGTTAAAACGAGCATTACATCTTAATCAACTTTGGAAAAGTTGGAGATTAAAGGTTAAAAGTGAAACCATTGTCGTTGCCTGAGCGAAGCCGAAGGCAAGGCTAATCTAAATAAGCTTCAGCAGCCGCTTTCCTTTGCGAAACATGGCTTATAAGCGTATTTACTGCCGAAGTAAAATCGCCGCTTCCATTTAAAAAGGTGTAACCACTTTTCTCGTTGGCAGCAGAGGTTGATAGAATTGACATGTCAGCATTATAAATGCCTTCCATTCTGCTTGGCTCAAACACGTTGGTGATGAAATCTTTGATGTGAGCATCAAATTGGTCTTTGTACTCTGGTACATTAATAATGTAGCCAATAAGTGGCCACTCACTACTACTCACTTCACTAAAAGCAAATGATAAACTGCCCTGACGTTTTCCATTTTGCAAAGCTTCATTATTATCCCATGGAATCCACTTTATGAGACCATCAGCAGGGTCGTGGTAGAGATAGTAGTTATGGGTCATTTGGCCGTAAGTATCCCAATTTTGCATGGTTGTATTGGCGGCAAGCCATTTCAGGTAGCCATCAACGTCAAAAACCGATTCCAAATCACTCATCCATTGAGTGGTGTTATTGGTTCGTGCGTCATCATGTAGAATGTCATACATTTCTTGAATTTCAGCACGAACAATTATGTCTTTATTGGTTTTCTGCTCAAAATCGTCAAGATCCCAACCTGAAGTTGACCATTTAGCGCCATCACCATCGGGTTTGTAGCAGTTACCGCTTTCGCTGCCAAATTGCTTTTCAAGCATGGTGTTAAATACTACTTCGACCACAGTATAAACCCCATAATAAATAGGACCATTTCCACTGTCAACGTATATTTCATAATAGGAAGCATGTGGAGCGGGCACGCCAAAATCACGATATAATTCGCAGGCAATTTTTTCGCGCATTAATGATTTATCATCAAAATTATTTGAGAGAGAAAGCTCTTTGAAACCGTAAAAGCGCTGGTTTTTGATTTCTGGATAGGTGTCTTCAAATTCGTCAAATTGCAATCGCAGCGGCTTTTTACCATTACCAGTACGATAGGTTGATGACAAACTAGAATTGCCTTTGTACCGAATACCTACATGGTACCATTGAATATCGTTGTGAAACACGTCACACTCAAAATACAACGGTGTTTGGTCAGAGAATTGTCCGGGTCCACCGCCTTGGCTTTGCACATCGTCAAGATCATCTTGCATGGCTTGCCAGTTCTCAGCAGAAATAACAATGTCTAACCGGTTCATCTTGGTGTTGTCAAAAACCACATCATAGTTGGGGTTGGCATCTTTAGAATGGGTCTCTAGCGTCCAATCATCGAGCCCTAATCGTGAAACTTCGTCAGGATCTTGGGTAATTTCTAGAACTTCTTTGTAGCAAGAAGTGAGCGCCAGGCCTGCGCCCAACAGTAATGGGAATAGGTGTTTAGTCTTCATCTTTCTGTTCTTTTTTCTTTCGTTTGGTGCTAAAAGTATAAGTGGCGCCAATTATGGTAGCATTAAGCGGGTAGCTGGCATTAAGCTCACGTTCATGCGCCAAAAACAAATCAATTTCGCCGGCTTTTTTGAGTGAATACTCAGTGCCCAGGCGAAGGCGGTATTTATAAAATTGTGGGTCGGTAATTCGAGTGTCTCTAAATAATTCATACGAGAATTTGGGGTCAAGTTTCCAGCCTTTAATGTTGTAATCTAGTCCAATTCGATAGCGAAGCACATATTGAGGCTCGGTTAAATCGGTTATGCCACTACCTAGCACATTTCTGTTTTGGTAAGCAATGCGGGCGTTTATTTCAAACCGATTAAAATCGTATTGAAATTTTGATGCATAGAAGAATCTCATATACTGTTCAGTTTGGCCAGAATTCTTTAGTTTCAAACCATATCGCAATTCGCCATTAAGGCTTACAAAATCGTGCAGTTTGTAGTTGGCAGAAAACTCAGTGAAATGCTGATTCAATTGGCTGCTGTTATGCTCTAAACGCAGATTGTAGCCAATATTAAACTTCAGTTTTTTATTCAATTTGTATTCAAAACGGGCCGCTGTCCAACTTTCTAAATCTTGAACAACGTGCACAGTAGTGTCTTGTGCGTTGAGTTGTAGTAGCATGAATAAAATGACCACCAGGGTACAGATTAGGTTTTTGACTTTCATATTATAATTTGGCTTTTAAGGCTTCGCCAAGCGTACCTACTTGGCCATGTGTATGGTAAAATATTTCAACTTGGGCGGTGTCTTTCAAAAAATCAACATCACCCACCACCACTCGCGTAAGTTTTAACCCAGTGCGTTCTTCAAGGTTTTGTTTTAAAGCATCATAGTTCTCAGGCTTTATTAATTCTATTTCTTCTAAAACCACCAGTTTTCTCGACTCTGATTTTTTAGACCAGAATGACTCTAGCATTGCTACCCCAGCCAAAATGGCCAAGTTGGCAAACATCAATTCTGAGTAGCTCATTTTTTTGTTAGAAAGTGAGTTAATTACCGAAATGCCGATTACGATAAATAGGTAAGTCATCTCCTTAATAGGAATGGCATCGGTTCTATACCTAACTATGCCAAAAATGGCGAATAAACCTAGCGCCATACCCAGTTCTAACTCGAGTTTTTTGAGGGTGAAGCATATAAAAAATACCACCACACTAATCATAATGTAGGTAAACATGAAGTTGCGGTTATGGCTGCGGCGATAATAGAAATAGCGAACCAGCACACCAACAAAGAACATGTTGATACCAAACCTGAATAACATTTTAAACAGGTCTTCGTCGAACAAAGGCACTTCTATAAACTCCATATTAATTAATGATTTTGTTAATTTTCAAAAACTTTTGCTTGAAGTTGTTTTGCTTCAATTGTGGCACAACCGTGGCCAAGCCAAGACAATATTTACTCATTTTAAACGGTCTAATTTGTAGTTCTTTTAAGGCTTGCATTACAGGCGATTTTCTGTTCAACCTGCTTTGCTTTAACTCTATAATTATGAGTTGCTTAGCAGCCGAACCAAAAGCAGGGAAACCGTTAAAAGTAAGGTTAAGGTCAATGGTGCAGCGCTCTTTTAGTTCAGTGTTTACCAGTGTAATGCGTTGAAATGCATTTTCGAAACTGGGTAACAACTCCACTTGTCGACGACTAGCAGTTTCTACAAACTCTCTTTGCAAGTCTGAAAAGGAGCTAATAAAACCATCGGTTGAAACGCGGTTTTTTACCGTGTCGCCTTTTTTGTTTTTGCGCTTTACTTCTAAGAACCACACACCCGATTCTACATAGTTTCTAATACGCACTTTTACTCGGTCAGCCTTGCCACGGTGGTGTTCGTGGTAAAACTGAAACTCGGGAGTGTCGAAATATTTGGAGTTGTATCTGCTGGCACGCTCATTCTCAATTTCTAGCATTTGGTAATAGGGTTGAACCATTTCTAGCAGCTTAGGCAATTGACTTTGCGGCAGAATGAACTTGGTATCAGTTCGGTTCATGAGCGCTACTGAATCCATCTCATTTAATGAGATAGGCGCAAATGCTTGCAGATATGTTTTTAGCTCAATCACTTAACAAATTAGAGATGTTTAGGCAACAATTGCTTAACACATTTCTAACATGAGATGCACGTGGCTTTTCAATCCCTCGCGGCTGTGGTTAATGATGGTTTTTTGGTGGGGAGTGTATATTGATGAGAATTTAATAGGCGGCTTCAACCACATATTATGCAGTGTTATTTTTGGGGAATAGATGATTTAGAAGAAAGTTGTCTTGCGTCGAGTGGATTTATACTGGACTTAGGTATAACCGATGACTAGTAAGATGTAGTCTATCAGCCTTTTACGAAAAAAGGTTCTAGTAAAAACTAGGATGAGCAGTGGCGTTAGAAAAAAATAGAAATTGAATAGTCAATGTGGGAAAGAGATTTTTATGATTTTATGTTGGGTAGCTTACGCAAAGCACCAGGCATGTACATAGGCAAAAAGAATATATATAACCTGGGAACATTTATTTGCGGATATTGTATCGCAACACGAATTCATAGAGTTGAAATGAAGCCCGATTTTTTCGGTTCTTTTTATCAGTTTTTGAAGGGAAAATTCAAAAGTGATAATACAGAATGGACAGGAATACTTGCTGAAATAACAGATGGAGACGAATTAAGGGCAGTCGACCTTTTTTTTACAGAATTAGAATTGTTTTACAATAGCGCCCACTAGGCGTAGGTGTGCTGTGAAAGAGTTGAAAGACTCTTGTAACTGCAAATAAGATGGTAGTAGGTCTACCAAAGT
>JAGQWA010000288.1 GCA_020437725.1 Bacteroidota bacterium
GATTAACGGCCTTAATGCCCCTTTCGTTAAGTTCTTTTGGCGATTTGTTTCTGGTTCTACCGTCAGACAAACCATCATTTAATGGCCATGTGGTTTCCAACAGCTGATGAGCGCTTAAAGCACCAACGGCTTTGTCAATTGAGATTCCATTATCGTTTAGTATAATAAGCAAATTGGCGTTGTTAACGCCTGCATTGTTCAAACCTTCAAATGCCAATCCGCCAGTTAGAGCGCCGTCGCCAACTACGGCAATATGTTGCTTTTGGTAATTGCCTGCCAATTGCGATGCCATGGCCATACCCAAAGCCGCAGAAATAGAAGTGCTGGCATGTCCGGTACCAAAAGAATCGAATTCGCTTTCATCGCGTTTTGGAAAGCCGCTAATACCTTTGTAGGTTCTAAGCGATTCAAAATCAGCCAACCTACCAGTAAGCAGTTTGTGCACATAAGCTTGGTGGCCAACATCCCAAACCAGTTCATCATTTGGCGTGTTGAACACATAATGCAAGGCAACAGAAAGCTCAACCACACCTAAGCTGGCGGCAAAATGGCCGCCTTTTCTAGAAACAACGTCAATTAAATACTCGCGAATTTCGGCGCAGAGAGCCGCCAAATCATCTGCTTGCAAACACCGTAGTTTTTGCGGGTTTAACTGCACATTGAGATATGAAACCGTGCTTTTCTGCATGAGCGCTCAAAGCTAGAAATAGCAAAACAAAAAAGGGAGCTTTAATTGCTCCCTTAAAATTATGTGGTAATAATTTTAATACTATTCAGGATCTCCACCATTGTTTCCACCACATGGAACTTGTTCTGAAAAATCAACCACCTTTAATCCCCAACTTGATCCACTAAAAAATAAATGCAAACCATAGCAAATGCAATCACAACAAGATGTATATACGGGGTCATATGATACCCATTCTCCATTAATCATACCGCCTGGAATTGGAATTTTACTAAAAGTATGAGATATAGCCACCGTGCCAAGATTTTGAGACATAGCTGTCCACATTCCACCATCGGCTTGAAAAGTCAGGCCCACGTTGCCAATTATGGATATATTTATAGGAGGGTGGTCTTCGGGTGGTGTATAGTCAATGGTGATGTCTAAAAAATCTAAGTCTTCATCACATGGATTTTCTAGTAAAATGCATTCCCAATCTGTTATAGCAACTGGTTGTTTAAAAGCGTAGAGAGTAAGAAATAAGGAAATGATAAGTAATTTGTTCATAAATTTGACTTTAAAACACAACAATACATTTTTTTTTTTGAATATGATAAAAGCGATTTGGATAAATATTTTTTTAGTTTTAGTGTTTTTTGACATGCATGGACAACACTGGAAATTAATGAATGCCGATACCATTCATAAGAAAACTGCTGACTATATTGAAATGGACGTTTGGAGAAATGACATTAGTCCGGGTAGTGTTAGTCATGGGTTCTCATGGATAAATGCTAAAGGTGAGTACTGCCTTTATAATGGCTATAATTACAATAATATTTGGTGTTATAAAAAGGGAGCTTGGAATTGGAAATGGGGCGATGCTGAAAGACTTTATCCAAAGCGTAAGTGGAAAGAATATAGAACCTATTCAGAAGAGAACAACCCAGGAAACAGACGAAACGTAAGTTTTTGTCAAGATGGAAAGGGTGGTATATATTTATATGGCGGACGTGTTCGTGATTGGAGTACCGAAGATAGAATGAGTGATTTATGGCATTGGAATGGTGAGAATTGGGCTTGTATTTGGGGTGGAATTGAAATTAATGAGCCAATAAAACGTGGCAAAAAGGGACAATACGATTCTCTTGTTACGCCTGGATTTAGAGATTTTACAAACCTTTGGTGCGACAATAATGGAAATACCTGGCTTTATGGGGGGAGCCGTTCTGTTTATGATTCAACACTTGGTAGATATGATACCAAATATTTAAGCGACTTATGGTGTTTTAATGGTAATAACTGGGCTTGGATGGGGGGCGACACAACTTATAATTTTATGGGGTATTGGGAAGTGCAGGGAAAGTTCCACATTAATAACCGGCCTCCATCATTAGTATCTAGTAAGCTAGCCAAAGATACTTCTGGTTTGGTATATTTTTACGGTGGGGGTTATGGTCCAAAATATCAATTTCAGCAAAATTCAGCTTGGCGCAGGATTTCTAATATGCTTTGGTGCTTTAATGGACAAGAATGGGCTTGCTTAACCGGAGATACTACCTTTAAACGTAAAAAACCGAATTACTCAACTTTAAATGTTTATGACTCTGCAAATACACCCGGTTCTAAAAGTTCTTTCACTTTTTTCTTTGATTCTGAAAATAGATTGAATCTTTATGCAGGCAATCTTATTGATACATTTTATGATGGGAGATTAAATGGCTCCAATACCTTTTGGCAATGGTCAGAAAATGGCTGGGCTTGCTTGTTTGACAAAACACCTTCAAGACCTAAATTTAATGGAGACAATGCTAATCCAGGCTCAAGAGCTGGTGCCGCAACATGGTTAGACCATAGAGGAGATTTGTTGATGTTTGGAGGTTCTAGCTATTTCTATCCACCCGATACTTATATTTTTCAGGATGGCCAAATTTATATAGATTCTTTTGGAGAATATGCTGATATGTGGCGGTTGTTGTTAACAGATCCTTACCACGATTTTAACCTGCATTATCAAGGTCATAACTTAAAGAACAGTTCAATTGCAGTGGCTGGTGCAACCCATTTCGGCAGTAGGGCAGTGACAGATCCGGTTATATGGAGAAAGTTTCATTTGCTAAACATTGGTAATTGGAAAACAACTGTAAAACCCGAAGATTTAAAATGGATTGCTAATGACGGTTCTTTCTTCTTTGATTTTAAAGAGTCACTTATTCACAGCGATGATTCTACAGAATTACTAATTGGCTTCAAACCCAAAAAAGAAGGCAAAACAACTGCGCAACTATTAATAGAAGCTGATGGCTCCACTTTTCTCATCAACTTGGTAGGTATTGGAACGTCAGCTGAAATTTCGGTAATTCAATCAGAATCATGTGCTTCGGCCAGATTGTACATTGGCAAAGAAGCCGCTTCGTTTTACACAGTTTTGGTTAAAAATGAAGCAAATGCCACCTATGGCAATTGGCTTGTTGACGGCCAGAATTATGGTTATTCCCCTAATTATTTGTTGGCTCCAGAAATTGCCAATGATGTAAAAATCTTGTACCAAGGCACAGATAGGTTAGTGAGCATTACCAATTTGGTTTCGAACCGAGATTACACATTTTGGGTAGTGCCAGGTACGGGTGCTGCAGGCAGAACCGAATATTTTGCTGATTCGTTGAGCGAGATTTCTTATAGCATTCAACCAAGTTATTCTCAAGCGTTAAGCGCCATAAATCCAAACATAGATACGGGTTATTGCAAGGGCATGGTTTCAGCCATTGAAGCAAAAGCGCCCTTCAACATAAAATGGAACGACGACCAGACAACCAAGTCAAGACTGCCCAATCTTGAAAGCAATCATTACTTCACATTTATAGACGATTCTGCCTGCTTGGTTTCGAGCGATACGGTTTTCATTTCTTCGTTTCCTGAAGCAGAAAAACCGACAATAACTCAATTAAACGCCAATCCACTTTGCGAAGGCGACACCGCAGAATTATCGCTCAGTAATTCGAAAGACAATGTTTATTGGGTTTCTGACAGCTCGCAGAGCAATGTTCTTGTAACCAAAGATGGTTGGCATTCAGCTTATTCAATGAATGCATACGGATGCGTTGCCAGAGATAGTCTAAGGCCTAAATTCTTGGCCAATCCAATAATTTCTGTTGATGAAACGGACTTCGTCGCTGTGAATGGAAAATTGAAAATAGATGCACAAATAGACCACGATTCATTCTTCTGGATTTATTTGGGAGACACTTTTAATGGCTCTTTTCAAATTGATTTTAAAGACACTAACACTATTGAATTGCATGCTTTTAATAAGGGCTGCAGAACGGTGTGGCAAGGAATAGTTTTCAATGCAGAACCACATTTTGAAACACCGAATGCATTCACACCAAATGGCGACAATCTTAATGATGAGTTTTATCCAGAAACTGAAGTTGATGCCAACAAGACCTTAATTATTTTCGATAGATGGGGCGGAATAATTTACTCAGGAAATGCTCCTTGGAATGGCACTAAAAATGGTGAACCCGTTCCACTTGGCAAATACCAATACTGCCTAAAATCTGTTGGTGGCGAAGACGTTTGGGGTGTGGTGACACTTTTGAAATAGTGTTTAGTGTTTAGTCTTGAGTGTTTAGTGCTTAGTGTTTAGTACTTGTACTTCGCCAAGGCTATGGATGACGAAAAAGTCATGAGTCGTGAATGTTGAGTCGTGAGTCATGAGTAATTATTTATATTAATGTTGAATTTTAAAATTTCACTGTTTAATTTTCACTTTTCACTTTTCACTTTTCACCATTCAACCATATTTCTCCACCTTTGCCAGCCAGAAAATTGAGCATTTGAGAGTAGTAAATCTATCCATGAACAAAGGCGCAAGTGGGCTTGAAAGCCTGCTTAAAAAGCTGGATAGTAAAGAAACCATCAAATTCAAAACTTCGGGTTCAACGGGTAAACCTAAAACCCTAAAATTTACTCATGAGCAGATAGTTAGCAGTGCTCAGCTAACGGCCGATACCTTTAAACTTACCGAGTTTACCAAGTTTTTATGTCCGCTTTCGCTT
>JAGQWA010000289.1 GCA_020437725.1 Bacteroidota bacterium
AATTTCTCAACTAGCCAAATACCCCGATTTATTGGCGAGGTGGAATAGATTAAGGCCAGAGTATTTAGAGTTGCAAGTAGAATTAAGTTGGGAGCACGGAGATAAAACCGTTGCCCGCGAAGGAAAAATGGTGGTGAGACCTGCAACTATTTCCACTTCAGGCAGCTGGAGCAGTTGGAGCAGCCCTGCCAGTTGTGCATGGAAAGAGCTTTTTCCATACTGTAACTACTTAGATTACAATTACTTTAGAGAGTTGGGTGTGTATGATAAAATGAAAGAGTGCTCAGGCCATTATAATGATGATAATTGCCAGCCCAAATATTGTTTCAAATACAGTGATAAGCTTGATTTTTATTCTGATACTTATAGAGAAAACTACTCGGCTACTTTTAAGGTAAACAAGGCACTTTGGAATGAAGACGAAGTACTTGCCATTATAGAAGAGTTTCATAAACGAGAAAAACTTGAAAAAGAAGAAGGAATGAGCGCTGAAGATTTTTGGAATACGCCTGAAAATGAAGAAATCAAAGAAGGCGGTGACGAAGATTTTTGGAACACTCCAGAAAATGCGCAAACAGTGGCTGAAAAGAAACGAAGCGATACCTATGCGGCCAACAGAAGAGCCGTTCAAAGTGAGATAGACAAGTTTCCTAATTACCGTAAAAAATACGAAGCGCTTAAAAATCCTTGTAGTATATCAAGCCATAAAGACCAACAAGTAATTGAAGAAGGAAAAATAACCCTAACCGGGGCCGTAAATTCTTATTTTAAAGATATGGGAGCCCAAGTGGCTGTTTCAGTAAATGGCGAAAAATTTAGTACAAGCAATAGCTCAAGTTCATTTTCTTCAACCATTATTTTAAATGAAGGTTGGAATAAGGTGCTGCTTGATGTTGAAACCAAATCGTTCGGCGTTCAAGATTCAATTAGAATATTCTATAAAAAACCGCCGCCACTGCCATGCAATCAAAACACGGCTTCAGGTGGTTCAGGAAGAACAGAAAATGAACATGGGCTAGGAAAAGAGTCAGGAACTTTTTATGTGAGTTATAATATGAATGATGCCCCTGATGAGATGATTATATATTCTGGGCCAAAAGAACGAATAAGTTCTTCTAAAATTCTGTACCAAACTCATGGCTATGTAAGTGGAAGAAATAGAATAATGATAAACTTTAAAGATATTGATACAGGGATTATAACAGTAATAATGAATGGTCCAAGCAGTGGAACAAAATGGGAATATCAAATTGAGTGTCCGGAATAAAAAAGTAGGTTTTATGAGATTATTGGGAGTTTTATTATGTGTAATTGGGTTATTTCAAACAGCTTCAGCCCAAAACGATAAAGAAGCATACGAGCACTTTAAAAAGGCCAGAACCGCTTACGAAGCAAAAGACTACACAGAGTCGGCATGGCGACTGCAAAAAGTAAATGAGCTGCTAGGTAAACCGCAAATTAGAACGCAACCAATGCTCATAAAGTCGCTCTATAATATTGAAGATTGGCGTGCAGCAAAAGAAGAAATTAAAGGGTATTATGGTCTAAATCCGAATAAGGAACTGGTAGAATACACCGAAATTGTAGGACTTGAAAGAAAGGTAGATGCTAAAATTAGCGAAGAAGATGCTGATTATAACAGGGCTTTAAGTGCCAAGTCAGTTTCAGATATGCAGAGCTATCTTTCTAAATATCCATACGGAAAGTACAGGTCAAATGCTACCGCTAACATTACCACCTTTAACGATGATGCTGCATGGGAGTATGCACAGTCTAAGAGTAATTCGGCCGCATATTGGGATTATATTGATAAATACCCTAGTGGAAATCACTTTTCAACAGCAAAAGCTACAGTAATAAGATGGGATGCTGAAGCTTGGGAAAAGGCAGAACAAACCAATACCATTTCTTCTTACGAGTACTATTTGAAATACTACCCACGTGGCAATTTTAGAGAGTATGCCCAAACAAATCTAGACAACCTAAAAGATGCTGAATTAAGAGCTTATAATAGACAGCAATACCAACATTATATGAGTCTTTCTCGACAAGCAAAAAGGAGAGGTGTTGGTAGAACCATTGGTGGGGTAGTTGGCCTTACAGGAAATTTGGCTTTGATGGCCGTTGGCACTGCCAGCGCTGTTTATGGCTTTGCTAGTATTGATTATGACGACTACTCACTTCTTTATGTGCTTGCTGGTAGTGCAGGAATTGGATGGAGCCTGGGAAGATTAATCATATTTGATAAGTTTAGCAGGGCTAGTTCTAGTTTCAAAGAATCTAGAGAATATAAAGCCATAGCTCAGAGATACACTTATTTCTAATTTAAAGCCAATCTAATTGCTCTTTGGTTAAAGTGCCTGTATTGTTGCCTGTATTAACGGTAGTATCAGGTTCAAAAAGTAGAATGTGACACTCGTTTTTGGCAACGGGTTTGTGTTCAACACCTTTAGGAACAACAATGAGTTCGCCTTCTTTAATTAGCTCTATTCTGTCTCGATAGTGCATTTCGAACTCACCCTTAATTACTAAGAAAAGCTCGTCTTCATTTTCATGTTGGTGCCAAACAAACTCGCCTTCAATCTTGGCCAATTTTACGTGCTGACCATTTAATGCTGCAACTATTCTAGGATGCCACTTGTCTGTAAAAAGTGAGAATTTTTCTTCGAGACTAATTTTATTCAATGTTCTATTTTTGGCGTGTTCTCATTCAAAAAACTAAGTTACATGAAACGAATCGGGCTTTTACTAGGGGTAGTAATAATGCTGTGTTCAACTCAAATTTTGCAAGCTAAAGTACGAAAAGATATTCCTGATTGGACCTTGGGGGCTGGTATAGCTTATGGCTCTAATTTACCAGCTTGGGGATATCACTTTAAACTCCATCATGTTTTTTCCAATTTGATTTCGGCTGGTCCTGAATTCACCTATTTCAGACCCGTAATTTTTCATTCTGATCCAATTTTATCCGATTACATGTTGGTCTATACCAGCAGATTAGATATAATAGCGAGTACCAGAATTCCCTTTAAAGTTTATGGCGGTTTTTTTTCAATATATCCGGTAGTTGGGATTTCCTTTTTTAACCAACATTTTGAGTTCGTTCCAAAGTCTTCAGGAAGTGATAATCCCTTTAATTCAAAAGGTGTAGTACTAGGAGCAAATTTTCAAATACCTGTAATAAAATGGGGAAAGCATGGAAGTCATATTGCCATGATTGGTGAATATAGGTATTCAACATCAAAGCTTTCAAATCATACTTTAACATGTGGCCTTAACTACTTTTTCTTTTTGAAAGAAATGCCTTAAACAGAGCGGGGAAAAAGTGTGAGAATAAGAGTGAGAATGAGAGCGAGTGTGGGAAAAAGTGTGAGAATGATGAAGTTTTTGCTTCCGATTATGTTTTGTCTTCAAGTATTTTCTACAAATTCTCAAACTATTGATTCGATTTGCTCGCTATTGAAAATTGAGCATCAATTACTAGATACTTTTCACCATTTTAAAAATGGACTACTACATCATTCATACTATTATTATGCTAATGACCAGAAGCATAGATGGCTCCGAGTAAACTATAATCGAGATTCAACTCAATTAATTCGCAGTACCTATTTAAGCAGAAATCCTTTGGGGATGGAAGAGACAAGTTGTGGGCCAAGAGTAGATTTTTATGTAGTTAATGACATAAATTGTAAAATTCTTAGTGATGGTAAGAACAGTGATTTTGGTTATTTGGGCGAAGCTTTTGGAATAAATGAAAATAACGACACCATTTATCATTGGAAATCGGGAGAAATTGACACAGTTAGGTCATTCTATACATCTGGCGCGCTTAAACAAATTGGATTTTTCGAAAACGGAAAGAAAATTGGGCAATCAATTAGTTATTATGAAAATGGCAACATAAAAGAAATAGGTCGTACCACGGAAAACCTTTGTGTTGATTCATCTTTTGTTTTCGAAGTTCTTAAGGGCAAGGCAAAAGATGGTGGTGATAGTCTTATAGTATTTGAGAAAGTTGACTTTTTTAAAATAGGATTTTGGAGATATTATAATTCCGAAGGAAAGTTGGTTTCAATAAAACGCCATAAGCTTGATAAAGATGTTTACACTCTCGATGATCCTTGGCCTTGGTGGCATGATGGTTTGAAAGCTTACTTAGGTTTCGACTTGTGGTAACCTTACTCAAACATCACCTTTTGCTCAAAATCGGGTTTGGGTAAGTCTTTGTAATTATCGTATTTGAATTCGCCTTGTTTTTTGCCTTATAGTCAATCTACCCAGCCCTTTTATTTGAAGTTACTTAATTCAAAAATTAATTAGCTTATAAACCAAAATGGCTACAACCGCAAAAGCAATCGTAGCCATGTTTTAAAAACCTTATTACAATCTCTATTGTATTACCGAATTTATCCAGCTTACTAATGGCGAAACACGGGTAAATAGGCTAATGTCGCCATAATCGCCATCTTTATAGTTAGGCAATGGATCAACAGCACCGCCTGAAAGTACACCTGCCACTTTCCAAGTGTTTCCATCTTTTATAAATAATGGGCCGCCACTATCGCCTTCAACTGTTCCGGCTTCAAAATCTAATGCACCTTCTTCACTTGTTCCTGATCCAAGTGATTTTTCATCTTCACCTTCGTGGTCGTCGCCCAATGAATTTACCAAACCATCTGGGTCATCAAAATCATAGGC
>JAGQWA010000028.1 GCA_020437725.1 Bacteroidota bacterium
CCATTGGGCACAAAGATTTAGAAGACGCCATTGACGATCACGACCGAGTAACGCTCTACCGCATTCTTACTCAGTTCGAAGAATCAGGTGTAATTCATAAAGTGCTTGATAACAGCGGTGTTACCAAATATGCCCTATGTAATGATGAATGCGAAACCGGCCATCATGAAGACGAACACCTACATTTTGAATGCGAGAAATGTGGCAAAACCTATTGCATAGAAGGAGTAGAAATTCCACAACCCTCCATGCCAGGCACTTTTAAACCTAGAGATTATTACCTGCTCGTTAAAGGCGATTGCGGGAAATGCTATTAAAGTTGAAGGTGAAAAGTGAAAGGTATGTAGATACCTAAACCCAAATTATTAACGCACTGCAACTCGTTAAAATGTTGAAGGTTAGAACGTTAAAAGGATTCGTGTTGATTAAATGCAGCCAAAGTCATTAAAAATATAACATTTCATCAATTCATAACTCAAGACTCAAGACTCAGCACTCAGCACTCAGCACTCAAAACTACTTATTCGGGTTATAATCATACTCCCCAACCATTTTCACTTTGGGACCACCAATCAGCGTAATGGCATATGGGATGGCATAGGCAATGGCTTCCATACATTGGCGTATTGACCTTGGTTTGCCTGGCATATTAATAATGAGACTCTTACCTCGAATGCCTGCTGATTGTCTTGAAAGAATGGCGGTTTTAACATAACTCATACTATGCTGACGCATTAATTCTCCAAAGCCTGGCAACATTTTATCGCAAATAGCGGCTGTGGCTTCGGGCGTTACGTCTCTGGGAGCTGGGCCCGTACCACCTGTGCTTATCACCAAATCGCATTTTTCATCATCAATTAATTCAATAAAACCACGTTCTATTTCAGGCTGCTCATCAGGAATTACTTTGTGAATATGAGTAAACGGCGTTTCGAAAAACTCATTCATCACTTTAGCTACTTCTTCGCCTGATAAGTATGTGTACTCTCCCCTGCTTCCGCGGTCGCTGGCTGTTATAATTCCGATTTTGAAAGACATTTTTTTAAGTGATTGGGTGGGTTAGTGGGTTAGTGGGTTAGTGTTTTAGTGAATAAGATAATTAGACAAAGGGGGTGTTTAACCTTTGTCTGTCTTCAGTATCATTTTGTTTCATTGTCAAATTTCAAAATTGGCTAATTGGCTCATTTTAATGTTTGTGTTTTTTATCTGGAACAGGATCGTAGCCGAAACCGCCCCAGGGGTGGCAACGAGAAATTCTTCTAATTCCCAACCAAAAACCGTAAACCGGGCCGTGAACCTTTACTGCTTTCACCATATATGAGCTGCAAGTTGGTGTATATCTACAGCTTGCTGGCCATAAAGGCGAAATCAAGTATTGGTAAATCCATACAGGAATTAATACCAAAAAACCCAATGCTTTACTAATGTGCTTTAACAAGTTTATGATGCTGCGAATGAATAAACAAATTAACAGTATGGGCCGCTATGAGCAATGCTGCAGCAGAGTAATTCATGAGCTCTTGCAAGTGATGTTCTGCAAATAAGGCCAGAACCAAAATTCCTATTCCTGCCCAAAGGCAAACGGATATCCACTTTTTATCAATGTGTTTTGCAGCATGGTAAACCGCCCAAGCACCAATGGATATAAATCCAATTTGCACATAAGTCCAGCCAATCCAATGGTGTAACCATTCTAATTCAAGAGCGAACAACATGCCTATGGGCACAACCAAACAATGAATAAGGCATAAAACCGAGCTTAATATGCCCAATCGATCATATTGAATAGATTTCATTTTAACTAAATGCAACAGTGTTGCAAAAATACAAAACCTAGTTTTGCTCAACATGCTAAAGGCTAAAAATCTTAGTTACCAATATCCAAAAGGCCAGGTTATTTCATACCCCAATTTTGAAATGACCAAAGGCCAAAACACCTTAATTTTAGGAACATCAGGCAGCGGAAAAACTACACTGTTGCACATGGTAGCAGGTTTTTTAAAACCGAATGGCGGAGAATTGTTTTTAGACCAGCACAACTTGGCTCAACTCAATAATGCTGAGCGCGATGAAATTCGAAAAAAGAAAATAGGAATTGTGTTTCAAAAACACCATTTTATAAAATCCATTTCCATTAAGGATAATATAAAATTGGCCGCTTCTTTAGCTGGAAAAACCATAACCGACCAACTTGTACTTGAAATGCTTAATGGGCTAAATATTAGTAATAGAGCCAACGCCAAGCCAGCAGAATTAAGCCAAGGCGAGTTGCAACGAGCATCAATAGTAAGGGCTTTAGTTCACAAACCAAACTTGGTTTTGGCAGATGAGCCCACTTCAGCTCTTGACGACCATAGCTGCGAAGCGGTAATAAAATTGTTGCTTGTAGAAGGCCAAAAACATGGCGCCACTCTTTTGGTAGTAACTCACGATCAAAGACTTAAACCTTTCTTCACCAATTCAATCCAGCTATGAATTTGCTAAAACTAAGCTGGAAAAACATATGGCATAAACCACTTTCTGCTGGTTTAAGCATTCTTTTATTGGCCTTAGGAGTTGGGCTCATTTCATTTCTTGGCACCATTGGCAGTCAATTAGAAAAGCAGTTTAAAAGCAATCTTGAAAATGTGCATATGGTGGTTGGCGCCAAGGGCAGTCCGGTGCAGATTATACTTTCGGCCATTTACCACATAAGCCCGCCAACTGGCAATATTTCTTACCATGAAGCTCAGCAACTAAGCAAAAACCCCATGGTTGACAAAGCCATACCAATGTCGCTTGGCGATAGCTACATGGGCATGAGAATAGTAGGCACCAATTGGGATTATGTAACTCTTTATAATGGTGAAATTGACCACGGAATAGCTTTTAAAGAAGCACATGAAGTGGTTATTGGTGCAAGCGCTGCAGATAGATTAAATCTTAAAATCGGCTCAGAATTTATTGGAAATCATGGTTTGCAAAAAACTGAAGACCAGCACGATGAGCATCCATATAAAGTGGTTGGAATTTTAAAGCCAACCGGACTTGTACTTGACAAGTTGATACTCTGCAATTTAGAATCAGTATGGGCAGCTCACTCGCATCATGACAATGCCCACACCGAAGAGCCAGAAGAAATAACCAATTTACTGCTCACTTTCAAAAGCAAACTAGCCCACTTAACCATGCCAAGAATGGTGAATGAACAAACCGAAATGCAAGCCGCCATGCCGTCTATTGAAGTGAATATGCTGCTCTCAAATCTTGGAATTGGCATTAGTACCTTATGGTTTATAGGGCTTATTGTTATCATCGTTTCGGGCTTAAGTGTATTTGTTTCGCTGTTCAATTCAATAAAAGAACGAATGTTTGAGCTTGCCTTATTGAGAAGCTTGGGTGCTTCTAAATGGCAGCTATTTGCATTGCCTATTTATGAAGCCATAGTGCTTGCCACTATTGGCGGCTTACTCGGAATTATGGCCAAAATGCTAGGCGGCATTCTGGCTCAAAACATCATTTCTGAAGATTATGGCTACTCTTTGAGTTTAATGAGCATTACCATTCAAGACATTTACGTGTTGATTATCGCCATAGGAATAGCCATTCTTGCGGCTGTAATTCCAGCAATTTCTGCCATGCGAGTAAACATTTCGCACACTTTAGCAAATGATTAAAGTTTGAGTTTTAAGCACTGCTTAGATTTGTGCGTGAACACCTTAGCCATGAAAAAAACAACTCTTATTATAACCACAATTCTTGTTACAGCCGCATTAGTTTGGGCCGGTATTGAATACAAAAAAGTAAGGTGGTGGATGCTACAGGATGTGGAGTTTAAAAAAGAATGGAACGACGACATTGAAGGCTATTTGGAGAAACCCGTGTTTGGCCAACGCGTTCTTGACCTTGACGGTAAGAAAATAGAAATTGCCGGCTATGTGATTCCTGTTGACATTTCTTCGGGCGATTATGTGCTCTCAGCCTACCCTTTTAGCCAATGTTATTTCTGTGGCGGTGCGGGACCAGAATCGGTTGTGGAGCTTAACATAAGTGGCAAATCAGCCAAGTTTAAAACTGATGATTACGTTACTTTCAGGGGAAATTTTAGGTTAAACTCTACCGACATGCTTCACTTAAACTACATTCTAGATGAAGCTGCTGTTCATAAAACCGACGAGTAACCAGTTTTCTATTATCAGCTATTCAGTTTCGCTAACTCTAATACTTCTTTTGCCTGATGATAATGTCGCCTTTCGTGCGTGCAAATAATATCTAATGCCTTGCTGATTTTATATACCACAATTTTGTTTGCTGGCGATGCCATTGAAGCATTCAACATGGCATTGCTCAGCCCAGAAATGGCTTTTTTCAGTTTAAGGTGATTAGCTTCAAGGTCGTTTAAAATGTTCTCTGAAATAGAGGATGCAGAAGGTTCAAAAACAGGAAAAGTTTTGTACTTCTTTTTTCGATCTTCATTTAGAGATTTATAAATCAGGTTGCCAAACATGTTGGTAGCACCAGGAATATTGGCCATAAAAGGCGTTTTGTGCTTTCCATTTATTAAATCCTGAAAAACAGGAAAATACAAATTATTGGTGGTTATTAGGTGGTGAATGCATTGGCCTACACTCCATGACTTTGCATCAGGTTTCCAATTAAGCGATTTGGAATCTAGTAGATTAAAAGCGGAATTGAAGAGACTTAGATTAGCATCCAATTCATCAAGCCATTTTTGGGTGATTTTCATAACCATTATTCGAACTACAAATCTGAGCTTTAGTACCTTTCTTAAAGTTGGTATAAACCAAGAAAGTTAATCTAATTGAGCCATTAATTTGCTTAGGTTGGTGGCGTCCATATTTAAATAGCTGGCAATGTCTTTTCGGGGAATATGGTTAATCAAATGCTTACTTCGGCCATAAAAAATCTCGAAACGCTCTTTCATATTAAACGCTTGCAATTCATATTGTCTTTGAATGAGACCTGTAATTAGAAACTCATAACCTTGCATCATTAGCTTCGTTATTTCTTGATTGGTATGAATGAACTCCTGCAACTTGTTGTAGTGAAGTTTAAGCAAACTGCTGTTAGTTAACGCCACCAGATCAACAGGGCTTGGCATTTGGTTCATTAAAGAATCAGGCACTCCTGTTGTTTGTCCGGGGTAACTAAATGCCACCACGTGTTCTTTTCCATGCTTGGTAAAAACTGATTTTTGAATGCCTTCTACTACAAAATAGAAATAATGCTCAACTGTTCCTTGAGCGGTTATTATTTCTTTTTTGGCAAATTCAACTGGCTCAAATGCAGCTATAAAAGCCTTGGCTGAATTTTCAGAAACACCAAATTTTAAGAGCGTTTCTAAGAAATTAGCGTTCGACTTCAAGTTGATGACCGACAATTCCTTATTATCGCTTAATTATGAGTTTCTCTCTATAAATGGTTCCGCTACTTAGTATTTGCAATTGATAAACCCCAGCTGGAAGTTCTGCCGTTTCAATTTGACAACTATTTCCTGAAATATTGGTTTGCGATTTAACTATTTGGCCATTTGCTGAAATAAGCTGAATGGTTCCATTCTCAAACTCATTAGTTGCCGAAATAGTAACCTTATCTGATGCTGGATTAGGGAAAATGGTTAAATCAAATTCAGGCACAGCAGTTGATGAAATTATTTCTCTCGTAATGTTTATTTCTAGCGAGTAGGTTCCCATTTCTCCTTGAAAATAAGGTGCTACAAAAAGCCTAAAAGTGCCTGCCCCTGAAATAGTGGCATTACTGCTCATCTTCTCATCGTAAGATTCTGACCAACCTGAACCATCATCATACGTAAACAGCACATCTGTTGTGTATTCTTTGCCGTCGGTAGCATCGTAAATATCGTGCACTCTGGCAGTAATGGTGTATCTAAATCCGTCTTCAAAGTTGATTTTGAAATAATCGTAATCATCTTCTTTGTGGATGTTAGTACCAGCAGTTTTTATCTTGGCTTTGTTGTTGGTAAATGATGCATTTAATAGATAAGCTGTGTTTTCGTTGTTATTGTCTTCGTAATTATCGGGTTCTTCTCCTGGTTCGCTAACCACAACATAAATAGGGTTGGGTTTATCGTTACTACCTACAATTTCCCAATCAGATTCATTGTCGCCCAGTTCCCAAATTACCAGATAGTAGGTTCCAGGTTCAATGTCAACTCCATTGCTCGAAATAGTAAGTCCATCCGTATAATGGCAATTGGCGCAAAAACCGTCAATATCCATTTCACCTATGTTTACCACATGCTCGCCTTCGGTATTGTGCAAATCGGCTGAAAGTTTACCAGAATATTCGAACCAATCGGTATTTGCAATATCAAACCAAACATCAAACGACTCATTAATAACAATTTGGGTTGGGTCCACTTCTATGTCTCTATAAAGCTGAATATCATTATCGAATCCCCAAATTTTCATGTCAACATAGTTGTCATACTGCCCATCATCGGCCAATGTCCAGTTTCCATTTTTAGGCTTGTAAAGAATACCCACCTTATAAACACCTGGAGGCGCTTTTAGTCCATCTGTTTTAAATGAAAGTCCGTTGGTAAAATGGGTTTGAGTAGGCAACGTTTCGTTTTGAAACTGCGCTATGAACTCTACAAATTGGTCGTTTTGGTCAAAAATAGCAGCGGCAAAATCGCCGGTAAAGTCATTGTCGCCAAAGTTGGCCACATCTGCCTTTAGCGTAAATCCATCAAGAAAAACCACCTGACTAACATCAACTGTAATGGATGAATACATTCTAATGTCGTATTCTGTTGGGTTGTTATTGTTATTGCCAGAAGGTGCTTCAATACCAATAATAGCCTGCTGATTGCTATTATAGCCACCAGTTCCGCCGCCGGTTCCCGTACCTTGTGGGTTTAGTGCATCAAGCGCAAAATAGCCGTCTTGGTAGCCACCCCAGCCCCAGTTCATGTGGAAATAACTTCTATTGTCATAACCATCGCAAACAAAAGCATGGCCGCCACCAGAACCAAAACCAGCGTAAATAACAGGCCGTTTTGCGTCCATTTCTTTCTTCATCAAATTCACCCACTCTGAATTGGTGTAATTATATCTAGAAACACCTTCTAAGCTGGTTTTATAGCCAAAGAAATCTTCTAAGGCCGCTTCTGCACAAATGTTTGCATCATCTTTTATTACGTATGCACCACTGCTATTAGCGCTGTAATTCATATCAACCGCCACACCACAGTGGTACATTAAAGTGGCAATGGCGCTGTTTGAACCATTAATTGAATTGGGCATTTGGCTCCACTTATATTCTGTATTGCCAAAATTGGCAGATAGGGTTCCAAGCCTAGGATGGTTATATGAGTGATAGCCAATGCCTTTTGAAGGGAACTCCCAATATTTCATTACCTGCGCCATGGCAGTAGCTACACAACCAGTTACTGAACGGCCACGTTGGGCATTATCGTAAGGACATAGGTCGTTGTAGTATGGTGCCTGGTTCCAAGTAGTTTTCATTAAAGGGGCAACCGCTTTTTTCGTTTTATAGGCTTTGAAATTACCAGAGATATATTCTTGCCAGGCTTCGGCCAAGAAATCTTCTTGCTGGGCATTGGTTGAAATTCGCTCCCTAAGTGCTTTGGTATAGCCAGCCAACATTTTAACCATGGCTTTTGGCTGGTTTTCAAGTGAGAAATCGCTACTGTTAGAATAAGCTAGAATAGGCGTAAGCAAATCATCGCCTGATACCATAACGAAACCATCGCCATTTGAAACATTGAATACATAATACGCTGAAACCGATTGCAAATTCTTATAAGAAGCATTGGTTGGCCTTTCGCCAATGATTTCTGTATGCACTAACTCAAATTGAATGGCGGTTGCAGCGGCTGCCTGCATGTTCTGTTGCGCATGGTTATTGGCCACTTGCTTTGCCACATTAACTGGCACATGTTTAGCAAAACTTCCAATAAATAATAAAACCCCTAGAAAAGCTAAATAAACCCGTTTCATACCCTGGTAATTGAATTTCATCAAAGTTAAAAAATTGAAAGTTGAAATTGATTCCTTGAATCTCATTATTCAACCAGAAAACTTCTTGTTTGTATTCCAGAATTTGAACGCAAAACCAAATGGTATTGGCCTGGTATTAGGGCTGCCACGTTAAAACTCACGGTTTTTTGACCAGCACTTAGGTAGCCATTGCTGAGCCTTTTTACTTCTTGCCCAAGATGATTGATTACTGAGAATTCTACTTGTTGATCTTTTGGATTTTCAATAGAAATGCTAATCATTTCGCGAGCCGGATTGGGGAATATTTCGAATCCGCTCGTTTCAATTTTTGGTATTGAAAGCAAGGGATCAGTGTTCTTCAATTCGGCAATCCAAGTGGTGGGTCTGTTTTGAGAATTGCCATAACTACCAGCCATCCAAACCACTCCTGGCTCGTTGTACTTACGCTGAATACCCGTGTAATCTCCCCAGCGCTCCAAATCAGAAGCATCCATTACATTCATATGTCCTTCGCCTTCTTTTACTCTGAGCACATTGGTGAAATCTCCATTTCTGTCAACCATAACTGCAGATGAACCTGGGTAGGTACTTGCTGACGAATGCAAAAAGTTAATCATGCAGGTTCTGTCTGGGCCAAAATCTCCAGCATAGGCAATGTTGGGATAATTGAAATCTAGCGTATCAGCACTTAGAATTTTGGCTAAAACCGTTGGGTTATCAGATTGCAAATTGCGCATTACACCATAATAAATGCCTGGGCTATTGGTGGTTTTTGCATTTGAATTGGCCACAAAGTGAATGAGACCATTGTGGTAAAAAGCGCCATGCACATCGGCATAATTGGTTCTTAGCGGATCGTCTTCTTTTGGTTGGTGTGCGCTTGGCGGAATACCATAAGGCACGTTTGCCTTAGCAATTCGCGTTTTAATTTCAGCCTTGCCCGAAGCCAGTGTATTGGTAATTTCAAACAAGAAAAACGAATCATTTTCGGCATCAATTGCTCTGTTGGCTACCAAATACATATTGGGTCCATAATGGTTTTTGCTTCCAGGAACCGGGCGCGTATTCCAAACCAAACGGTTGGCCACTTTAAGGCTATCGTAATACTTGTATTCTAGTTCTTCGCCTGCATAACCTTTCATTTTATCTATCTGCCAAATAAGTTCTTGTGCTTCAGAATCCCAGCCCGATTCGCCATTAAGCCATAACAAAACAGGAATAAATAATTCGTATTTGTTTACGGCCATAAAAGGGTAATCGCTCCAGGTATTGTTTCCATGAACATTGCCAGGCAGTCTGTAAAAGTTCCAGTCTTTGGTAGGATCATTAGAAGCTGAAAAACCAACAATTAACGACGTATTATCTGACTTTGAACCATTTAGAAAAATGAGAATAAATCGGTCTTCTTCCCAATCGTAAAACAAGTGGGGATCAAAAGCTCTATCAAGCGTACCTAAATCTTTTGCAATACTTGCTAGCGTTCTAACCAACAAGGTTTTACCATCGCTATCAGTCATTCTCACATTAGAATTCACAGCCGCCACAATAATTCCATCATTAGAAATGGCAATTGAGTTATCGTTTGGGGTTCCGTTGTTAAAAGGACCCTGAAAATTCCGTTTTAATTCAGGTGCATCTGAAGTTTTTTTATTGGCTACATTTTTTGATGTATTTGGTGCCCAAGTTCGTTTGGCATCCAACTCTCTTTTCAGCTCATCAATTCTATGACCATGTTTTGGCGCTTCTTCAAAAACGCCAAATTCCCAGCTAGTGTCAGGCGTTGACATGTTTATGCTAACGGCTTTGGTTGAAGTGAAAATTTGACTTCCAGAGTTAGTTTGTGCGTAGGATGAAATGCTTAATGTGAGCAAAATGAAAATTGAAACGGCCTTCATGATTTCAAAAATAACACTCGGTTGTTACGAAGTTTTACTGTTGTATTTAACCAAATGGGCGAGTCAATTATAACTTTGCAAAGAAGCTAAAACAGCTTTGTACATTGAATACGGGCATAAATTTCACCTAATGAAGCGAATTGTTTTATTCTTAGTATTAATAGCGGGCATTTCATTTTCAGCTGAGGCACAAGGAGAATATGGATTTGGGGTTCATGCATCATGGGGTGCAAATTGGATAACAAGTTTTGAGTCGTATGAACGCTTTAGGGCTTCGTATAATGAAGTTGCAGCCCAAAATAGCGTTTTAGCAATTGATAAAGAACTAGACAAATTAGGCCGTGGATACGCGCGTACTTTTTTTTTTTATTCTAGGCTCTACAGTGCAATGTACACGGAGTTAACTTTTGGGCTTTGCCGTAATTCAACAGAAATGACTTTTGCGAATAACCAAGCCAGAAAAATTGAGCACCAACGATTTGATTTAGATTTTTTAACCGGAGTAGGAATACCTTTTGGAGATGAAGATGACCAAATGTTTGGCACTGTAGCTATTGGAATTGGAATGGTAGCTTCTTCTGCCAATTTTCGAATATCATATAGATATTCTGACGGGCATTATAGTTTTGGTGAAGAGCGAAGTATAAATGGCATTTATCTAGCACATACTTTAAAGCCACAAATAGGTATTAGGGCATTAGTGCCTGTTTTACCAACCGTATCAATCTTTTCAAAATTTAGTGTAATGGGAACCATCTTTAAAAAAGACGACACCTTTTTTTATGCTGACCATGGCAAAGGAACCGATCTTTCACCTCATTCAGGAACCACAACAATTCCGGAAGATTATTCAAAATATTACAACGGGCAATCAACTGTTGACGACCCTAAAGTTTATGCCAATTTTTCTGGTATTTCTCTCCAAATTGGAATTGCTTTAAGTATTCAAGGATAAATAGTTAAACATGATGAAGCCGTTAACCATTTTACTATTTACCGCAACAATATTTTCTGTTTTCTTAACCGTGAGTTGTGACGACCAGACAAACAAAATTTACAGAAAACTAGATGGAGAATGGACAGTTATAAATTACACCAAAACCACTTACACCAACGGTGCAATAACTTGGGACACAACCATAAATAATGCTGGCGCATTTGCATTTTCACATAGTGGTGGTCGCTTAGGATATTCTTTTAATAACTGTAATTATTCAATAGCCGAAGGAGTGCCAATTGTTGCGACAAGAGAATTAAGCCAATTTAATGTGCCAGTTTGGGGTGGTGACTGCTATTATAAAGTTTATAATGATGATGATAGGCTGGTATTACTTACTGAAAACAGCTTGTTAGAAGCTTTTGCGTTATCTCTAACCATGTCAGATTTCAGTAGAAATAAAATGACTTGGTACTACACCGCTTTGCAGCAAGACACTTCTGGGGCACCTATTGAAATCATTGAAAAATTCGAGCTTCGTAAAAATTAATTGTTAAGCTTTTAAGCTCGGCTATTTTTTAATCCTGCATTCTCATCATAAGTAGCCTAAATGCTCTTGCTACAGCATTTCCTGGAAAAATTGCTTTGTTGGCGTATTCAACCTTCACAGTGTTTTTAACCAAATCTTCTACATAAGAATCTCCAACAAAAACACCTTCTAATAAGATTGCATGGCCGTTTATACTGTTTTCAGCAGCGTTGGTTAGTAGGTTTTTTTGCCCACATAAAACGCGGCCATTTTCAATGCCAGTTATCGCTAAATGTTCGCCTTGCTTATTAATAAGTTGGTGCTCATTAACATTTAAAAGCTTGGCGGGAATTGCCTGAAAATCATTCACAAAAAACGGCATATTTTCTGTGCAAAAAATGTGGCCGCCTTTCCAGCTGATTTTATAACCTAACCATGGTTTTTTAGGGAAAATGCCGTTCTCTTCGGCAATTTCATTTTCTAACAAAGTCAAATTTCCATTCCAAGATGCTGTGAGTACGGAATCACCTTTTTGGAGTTTTTCAATGCTGGTTTTGGCACCATTGGCCAATTGGGTTTTCTGAAAGAATTTTATGGGCATGGTTATTCCCCTTTTTCCAACTTCTCGTTGCGCTGCATTCTTTGCATGGGGTTTTCTTCTTGCCTTTGATTGTTTTTATACAGCTGAAATCTGGTTGGCTCAACCCGTGGTGGCCAGTAATTGTTGTTTCTGTCAGTATCAGCTACTTCAAGATTTGGATCAAGCTCAATGCGAACCACTTCTTTTTTCAAAACAAAAACCTTGGTTACTTCTTTGTCATTAAAGCGCCATATTTCTGCTGGAATATGCATTTGTTCTGTTGTACCATCAACATATTCAAACTCCACAATTACAGGCATAACCAATCCACCTTCGTTTATAAATTTTATCTGGTAAAATTGATACCCAGATTCCAAGAGTGCCTTTTCTTTATCGGTTAGATTAGATAAATATCGCTCGTAGTCTTTCTTATCAACTTCATAAACCCTAAACTTATCGTGAGTTAAGTAGAAATCAAGAAGCGCTTTGTCTTCATCAACTCTACTTTTCCATGATTCAGAATTATTTCGATTGTAGGTAATTCCCTTGTTTTCGTTTTCACTCTTTTCTTGGGCTATTGGCTTTTCAACTTCTGGATTTTGCGTGTTAATCTGAAACCAATCAACCTGTGCTATGCCTTGGTCGCAATGGTCGGTTGTATAAAACCAACCACGCCAAAACCAGTCTAAATCAACTCCAGACGCATCTTCCATGGTCCTAAAAAAATCAGCCGGAGTTGGGTGTTTATAAGCCCAACGTGTGCAGTATTCTTTAAAAGCATAGTCAAAAAGTTCTCGACCCAAAACCGTTTCTCTAAGAATGTTTAATGCTGTGCAAGGTTTGGCATAAGCGTTATTTCCGAATTGAATAATAGACTCAGAATTGGTCATTATGGGCATAATATTGCTTTTATCGCCGCCCATATAATCCACTATTTTGTGAGCAGGCCCGCGGCGAGAAGGGTAGTTTTTATCCCATTCTTGCTCTGTTAAGAACTGAACAAAAGTGTTCAAGCCTTCATCCATCCATGTCCATTGGCGCTCATCAGAGTTAATAATCATAGGGAAGAAATTATGCCCTACTTCGTGAATAATTACACCATGCATACCATATTTAGTGCCTTGGCTATAAGTACCATCTTTTTCTGGCCTTCCACCGTTGAAACAAATCATAGGGTACTCCATTCCAATGGCATTTGCATGAACCGAAATGGCCACTGGATACTGATAATCTATGGTATATTTTGAATAGGTTTTTATGGTATGTGCCACCAATTTGGTTGAGTATTGCTCCCAAAGCGGATTGCCTTCTTTAGGATAAAAACTCATGGCCATTATGGTTTTGTTTCCGATTGAAACGCCTTGAGCATCCCAAATAAATTTTCTTGACGTAGCAAAAGCAAAGTCTCTAACATTCTTGGCTTTGAACACCCATGTTTTGTAGTTTTTGCTGTGATTTTTTTCTGCCTTTTCAGCTTCGTCTTGGGTAACAATCATTACTGGATCGTTTGCTGATTTGGCTTTTGCAAAACGATTGCGCTGAGCGGCAGTAAGCACTTTCGATGCATTTTGCAATTCGCCAGTTGCGGCCACAATATGATCGTCAGGAACTGAAATTTCCACTTCATAATCGCCAAAAGGCAAGGTGAATTCTCCTCTGCCTAAAAACTGCTTGTGCTGCCAACCTTGGTTGTCAGAATACACACACATTCTTGGAAAAAACTGCGCTATGGTGTAGAGATAATTGTCTTCTTCTTCAAAATATTCATACCCCGAACGGCCACCAATCTCCATTCTATTATTGATGTTATACCACCATGCAACCTTAAAAGAAACTTTTGCGCCTGGTTTTAGCGGGCTGGCAAGGTCAACGCGCATCATGGTTTTAACAATGGTATGTTTTAGCGCATTGCCGCTAACATCTGTAACACTTTGAATTTTAAAACCGCCATCAAAATTATTGAGCATTCGTTCTAGTTCGCCAAAACTCATTTTATCAGAAATAGAACCAGTATTTATTAGGTCTTTATCGCTACCCTGAGCCCTAACATTCTGGTCGAGTTGAAGCCATAAATAAGTTAAAACATCAGGCGAATTATTGGTGTAGGTAATGGTTTCAGTACCGGTAACAGTTTGTTTTTCATCATCAAGTTTTATTGACATTTTATAGTCAGCCTGCTGTTGCCAATATTGATGCCCTGGCGCACCTGAAGCGGTTCTATAAGTATTGGAAGTAGGCAACTCTGTGCCAAGTTGCTTGAATTTATTGGTGTTCGTATTGCTTTGAGCAAACAAGCCAAGAGGCAATGCTGCTATCAAAAAAGCCCAAATATTTCTCTTCAATCTACCAGAATTTGTTCTCAAAAATGAGCAATAATGCCAAACTGCTAGCAAAACCGCTACAGAAAACTACCCAGTTTGCTTTTTTTATATCGAGCACATGTTCTACTACTAGGTTAATAATCATAATTGCTAGCACAATAAGCAACTGGCCTATTTCAAGCCCAATATTAAAACCCAAGAGTGGTGCAAAAATGCTTTCATCTGGCTCTAAACCTGCAGAAAGAAAAGAAGAAAACCCTAACCCATGAATAAGCCCAAAACCCATTGTTAGAAAGTAAAACATGGCTGATATTTTAGGTTCTGATTTGGCTCTAATAGCAGCGTAAATAGCTGAAATTAAAATGGTGATTGAAATGTAAAATTCTGTTTGTTCTTGCGGAATATGAACCAGATCTAAAGTGGCTAAAGCCAGCGTAATTGAATGCCCAATGGTAAAAGCGGTTACTGCCAACAACACTTTTTTCCAATGCCAAATACTAAAACCAACTACCAAGGTTAAAATGTAAAGCATATGATCGTAGCCGTTTAAGTCGGCAATATGATAATAGCCTGTTTGCAGGTAGGTATAAAATTCACTCACAACTTGCAGCCTTTGGTGCGAATTAAGTGGAAAAGCCGCTACTTTGCCACTCCTGATATGCACAGAATCCAGTTTAAAATATGGGTAACAATTATGACCCTACCAATACTTTTTGCTGCTAAACATGCTTATTACATAGGACTTTGCATTGTTGACCATAACACTGAAACTAAATCTTTAGAAATTGACCAAAAGCTTTTTACTGATGATTTAGAAGCTTCTGTAAAAGCCAAGTACGACGTAAATCTTTACCTGAATACTAAAAACGAAGTTGCCAATGCTGATTCGTTTCTGGCATTGTATTTCAATGATCATTTGAAATTTGAACTCAATGGGGTAAGCCAATCATATTCTTGGATTGGCCATGATGGAGATTTAGATGCCACGCATTGTTATCTAGAAATTGAAAATGGAGTTGGTTACAAGACCATTTCTATTACCAATTCGCTGTTATTAAAAGAGTTTCCAGGCCAAACCAATATGGTAAAGCTTAAATGGAAAGATGACGCCAAGATGTTTTTGCTGCGCGGAGAAGAAACTGAGTTGGAGTTTGAGAAATAAAGTTGAAGACAATGCTGATTTTGAGCTTGGTTGATGCTATGCTTCATCATTCTTCTTATTACCTACTATTAACTTAGTGTGAGAACTGGCAGAACTCATCGTGTTTTAGCCGAGTGCATTTTTTGACTTGGTGCAGCCAAACCCAAATAAATTTTAGTACGAAGTCGTCCGATATCTCGGAGATGTCGGACGTCCTCGACACATATAGTCTCGTCCCAAAAAGATAGAGCCAAAAACACGTGCACTCGTCACCACAAAGACACGTGCGTTTTATGCTTTATTAGTATCTTCGAAACCTGCAAGACCATGTAACCATGCAAACCAAGCTAACACTTACAATAGACCGAGACATAATTGAAATGGCTAAGAAATACGCCAAACTTAAGAATAGAAGCCTTTCAAAAATTATTGAGAATTACATGAAAGGACTTTCTTCCGAAATGGTGAAATCTGCAGATCAATCTGCTCAAATTACTTCGAGCTTAAAAGGAGCTTTTAAAACCAAGAAAGATTTTGATTACAAAACTGAGCTTAAAAGGCGAATTGATGAAAAATACGGCTCGTGAAAGCTATCCTAATTGACACCGATGTACTGATGGATTTGCTAATTGACCGTAAACCTTTCTCAGAACATTCTGCCGAAGTATTAAGACTATGCGAAACTCAAAAAACGAATGGTTACGTAACGCCAGTAATTATATCTAACCTATATTATTTACTTAGAAAAATTGCCAGCCACCAAAAAGTATTAACCCATCTAAAAAAACTGTTAGAAGTAATTGATGTGGTTAAAATTGACAAGAAATCGGTTTTACTTGCAATCGACTCAGAGTTCAAAGATTTTGAAGATGCCTTGCAAAATTTTGCGGCTCAAGAACATCCCAAAATACAAGCCATTGTTACGCGAAACATTAAAGATTACAAACACAGCAATTTAGCAGTGTTTACACCTCTAGAATTTTGTAAATCCTTTTCTTGATTGAAGCTCTCTTAGAATTCCTTCTACTCATAGAATCACATCATATACAGGTGCGTTTGTTCGTTGGATAATCTTCAGAAAGAATAGCGTTAATGAATATCTTGAAGATGACTGGGAGACAAATGCATTTCCTGTTATCGTATTGGCAATAGTTATTGTGCTTTTATTCCAATTTGTAAAATAGCTAGTGGAAATTTAGGCTTTGCTGAATTTACTCATGGCTTTGACCAAATTCATGATCCACTTCTTTATGTCTTCTGAAACGTTTCATTCACTTAGCTTGATCTAAGCGAAAATGCTGTTGAGCCAGCACAACTTATCACTTTTTAGCTAAGTGCATTTTTGTACTCGGCGTAGCCAAGTCCAACAAGTTTAGACTGCAGTTGTCCGAAATCTCGGAGATGTCGGACGACCATCTCACTGAAAATCATTTTGAACCAATAAAAAAGCGGAACCGAT
>JAGQWA010000290.1 GCA_020437725.1 Bacteroidota bacterium
CCAACAACAAAAAGTTTTCATACCAAATTGTAGATGCCTTCCTAAATTCTCTCCCCAAATTTTAATTCCACCCCTCCACCATTCCCATATTAGCTTTGCCGTGATTTTATCGGCAACCTAATTTTTATGCATAATGGCAAAATTTAAACAAGCTTACCTGGGTCTATTTTTACTAATTCCGGTTACGTTCACTTTTCAGTCGTGCGATAGCATTCTTCCTTTTATTGAAGCGCTTTTGCAACCTGTGGAACAAGGTTTAAGTAAAGAACAAATTGTTAAAGGTTTAAAAGAAGCTCTAAAAGTGGGCACCGATACTGCCGTTACCCGCCTTACGCGCAAAAATGGGTTTTATGGCGATAAACTGTTAAAAATTGGTCTTCCAAAAGAAGCCAATTTAATAGTGGAGAATATTGCCAAAATACCGTTAATTGGTCAGGCCGCCATTGACAAAACCACCGAGCTTATTAACCGCGCTGCGGAAGATGCCGCCACAGAAGCCAAACCTATTTTTATAAACGCCATTACCAACATGACTATTGCAGATGGTTTTGCGCTTTTGCATGGCGAAGATTCAGCCGCTACGGCCTATTTAAGAAAAAACACGTATCAGCAACTTTTTAATGCTTTTAAACCGAAGATAGAGAACAGCTTGTCTAAAAAAATAGTAGGCAATGTATCGGCAGAAAGCTCATACAGTACTTTGATAGACAACTATAACAAAGTGGCTAAAATTCCGCTTTCTGGGCTTACTGAAGTAAAAACCAATACGCTAAGTTCTTACGCCACCAACATGGCACTTAAAGGCTTATTTGTAAAGGTTTTAGAAGAAGAAAAAGACATTCGCCACGATGTGAAGGCGCGTGTTTCTGACCTATTAAAACAAGTATTTGGAGAGCTTGATAAATAACCCGAATTGAACAAAGGAATTACCTACATGGTGCTAAGCTCTTTGAGTTTTGCGGCCATGAACCTTTGTATAAAATTCCTGCCTGGAATACCGTTTTACGAAATAGTGCTTTTTAGGGCTGTTGTAAGCCTTATTATTAGTTATTACCTGCTTAAGCGCGCCAGAATATCTATTTGGGGAAACAACAAAAAACTGCTTATAGCGCGCGGCTTGTTTGGGTTTGTTAGCCTTACCCTATACTTCTACACTGTAAAAGAAATTCAGCTGGCAAGCGCGGTTACCTTGCAATATTTGTCTCCTATTTTTACTACGCTTTTTGCTGTTTTCATACTCGGGCAAAAGGTAAAATGGCTACAGATACTGTTTTTTGCACTAGCCTTTTACGGCGTTTTTCTCATCAAAGATTTTGATTCTACTGTTGATACCAAACTACTTTTATTAGGAATTGCATCGGCCATATTTTCGGGTTTGGCTTATAACATGATTGCCAAATTAAAAGGCCAAGACAAACCGCTTGTAATCGTTTTCTACTTTCCGCTGGTTACTATTCCGCTAATTGCTCCTTATACCCTATTTAACTTTATAATGCCCACTTGGGTTGAATTGGTTTTGCTAATTCTAACGGGTATTTTTACCCAAATTGCGCAAATTTTAATGACCAAAGCATACCAAACCGATAAGGCTGCAAACATTTCAATCCTAACCTATTTAGGCCTTGTTTACGCTCTAATTCTAGGCAAATTTGTGCTTAACGAAACCTATACTTCTATGACTTTAGTTGGAATGGGTTTAATAGTTGCCGGAATTTTAGCCAACATTCTCTATAGCCGACGAGCCAATAAAACTTAGACTTTGGTGGGCAAATCGGTATAATGAAGCAATGCAAAAACCCGCTTTTTAAAGTTGAATTGCACTACATAATTGGCCATAAGAGAATTTCCTGCAATGAGATTTAATGGCTGCTCGCCTAGATTATGAATAGACCCAATTGGCGATTTAATGGCCAGAAACTTACCCAACACTAAACTACCAAACTCTAACCCATCGGCATAACCTGCTTTTACATAGGTTGACGACTTGCCAGAAACATCAATTACTTGAATTTTGCGAAGTACATCAAAATGACTTCTCCACTTTCTAAAATGCTTATTACTAATAACACAAAGCTCTGCGCCAGTGTCGATCAAGGTGGTAAGTAGTTCATTTCCAATCATAAAAAAAGCATAAACACGGTTGTTTAGCAAAAGCATTTGGCCCTCTTGCACCAATTGATATTTTACTGGAAGCGAGTCAATTACATTTCCTTTAAAGTCGGTTTCTTGGCAATACAATTTGCGGTTATTATAGTCAATAGTTAGAACGTAATCTTTAAATAATTCAACTCCTAAAAGCCCAAGCACTTTAACGCCTTTTGCTTTTGATAAATGGTTTAAATCAAGTATTTGGGCTTCAATATTTTGCCAATTGAGCGTTCCCAATTCAAACTCATTAATAACCGTTTGGTTGCTTAAAACTTGGCCGTCAATACCATAACTTACCGTGGCTGTGTTGGTATCAATTGCATGGTGCAATGCCAAGCCAGGTGCGCCCGTGTCGAGAATAAAATATCCCGTATCGTTTTGCACAATTCCTTTTATCATAGGCAGCGAGCCTACCATTTTTAGATCAAACTGATGAATGCTGGCATTTAATGTGGAACAAATGGCACAGATTGTTGTTAAAGCGAATAGTAGTTTTGGAAACATCGCGTTTGTATTTGAACGCAATGTGCCTGCCATAAAAGTGAAATTTTGCAAAGAAAAAGTGAAGAGAAGTTAGCTTACAGCAATGGTTTAAATTGCTGACTATCGGCTAATTAGCGAAATGACAAATGGCAAATAGTGGTGATAAGTAATAGTTACAGCGATTGGGAATTATTAGCGTAAAAAATGAAGCACAACTTGGTAACATTAGTAATGCTGATGTAAACGAAGAAGTGAAGAAAAGTGCCAGTAGATTTCACATTATTGGCGCCTGGGTGGCCATTATTTTCGATCCCATTTTTGGTATTACCGATTATTTTAACATAGGTGAAAACTGGACGGTAATTCTAGCGCTTCGAATATTAGTTGCCTTAGTTACACTCGTTGCTATTTGGATGTACAAGCGCGACATTATTTCGGTGATAATGCTACCCGCCATTCCGTTTACACTTATTTCATTGCAAAATGCCTTTACCTATAGTTTAATTGACAATGAACATATTTTAGGGCATAACCTCAACTATTTGGCATTATTTATTGGCGCATCGCTGTTTTTGGTTTGGCCTGTTTATTACTCGCTTATAGCTATGGGTGGTTCTACTTTGGCCACCATCTATTTTGTTGGGCAAAACCAAAATCTCAATTTCTCTCATTTCTTGGTTGAAGGTGGAGTTCTATTAGCCATGGCCACCATTTTCTCCATCTTAATGATTCAGGCCAGATATAGTTTAAGGGTTCGTGAAATAAGAGCCCGCTTGGCACTTGATGCAAGTTTGAAAATAACAGCCGACCAAAAGGTAGAAATTCAGATGCAAAATGCCAGGCTTGTTGACAAAACTGAAGAACTTGATAAAGCCAAAGGACAGATTGAAGAAATGAACGCCCAATTGGTAGGCCAGAACCAAAACCTAGAACAGCAAGTTTTAGAAAGAACTGCTTCTATTCAAGAAGCCAACAAGCAAATTAAAAAGCTGGTTTATAGTCTATCTCACGATTTTAGAACGCCCATGGTAAACGCCCAAGGCTTGTTGCAGCTTGGCGATTACTATAACAATTCTCAAGAGCTTAAGGGTCTAATGCACAAAATTGGCGACGTGATGTACGAGTTTGATGAAAAGCTGAGAAACATGATGAACTACTCGGTGTATTGGGAAGAAAGCACCGACATGAAACAATTCTCATTGCTGCCCTTTATTAAGCAAATTTGGCATGATTTAAACTACCTACATACCAATGTTGAGCTAATTATTAAACCTGAAAATGAAGCCGCCTGGCGAGTATTTGGAGACATAGAAAAGCTTAAAACCGTGTTTTACTGCGTAATTGCCAATGGTATAAAGTATAACGACAAGCCCAATGGATTAATAGAATTAACCGCAAGAGAAACGGACAAGCATCTGGTAATAACAGTAGTTGACAATGGCCAGGGCATGGATAAAGACCAACAAAAAAAGGCTTTTGAAATGTTTTACCGAGGCAATGCAATGAGCAAAGGAACTGGAATGGGACTTTTTGTAGCCAAAGGCATTGTAGAACAACTGGCAGGGAGCATTGAACTTTCATCAACTAAAAATGTAGGCACCTCAATTACTATTAGGCTTCCAATAAAAAATCATCTTTAAGCATTAAAACATCATTTTTAATCAAAACCGTTTACTTAATGAACCAAATTTCTGAGTTTAAAGCTAGCGCAACACTAAGGCTAAAAGACAACCTTCGGTTTATAACCATTTGCCTAGAAAAACTATCTGAAAATGAAGTTTGGCAGGCAGAAAATGAAACATGTAATTCAGTTGGAAATCAAATTTTGCATGTATGTGGCAACATGCAGCAGTACGCTATAAATGCCATTTTAAAACAAAAGGATTCAAGGGATAGAGATTCAGAATTCAGCTCAAAAAACACCTTAAACAAGGCCCAACTTCAATTAAAAATGAGCAAAACCACTACCGATGCCATTACGGCCATAAACAACCTTTCAGAAACTGAATGGCTAAAAGAACACAATGTTCAGTCTTTTAAAATGACCAGCCTTGCATGCGTGTTT
>JAGQWA010000291.1 GCA_020437725.1 Bacteroidota bacterium
CTTGAAAACCATCTACCGTATTTACACTCATGTTTTTGCTAGCAAAAGGAAAATCTTCAAGCAATTCTTTTATGTATTCTACCTGGCCTTTATACGGTGAAATAATGCCGCAGCTCAGGTTTTTCCAATTTATTTTATTGGCTTCTAAATGTTCGTATAGGCCAAAAAGGTGCTTAAATAGCAAATCGGCTTCATGGCTATTTTGCAAACTGGTTTTGGTGTTTCCTGCTTTTCCGGCTTCTTCATCAAAGCCACAACCTGCGGTGTCAACAAATTCAAATATCGGCAGATCGGCAACGCCTAAATGGTGTTCTGCAATGGTTTCAGAAGCTTCGAGCTGGTTGTTATAAAAAACTTGGCTTGAATACTGCATGATCTTTTTGTTCATACGGTATTGTGTGCTCAGCATTACATCAACATCAAGTTGTTGCATACATTGCTCAAAAAGGCTAACCGACAGGCCAAGTTTATCAGCTTCGTTGCTTTTTACGGTTGGTGGCAGTTGTTGATGGTCTCCAGCCATAATTACTTTATCGCTTCTTAAAATGGGTATCCAACAGGCTGGTTCTAGCGCTTGCGATGCTTCGTCGATAACGCAAACAGGGTATTTTCTATCTTTAATAGAAATGTTGGCAGCACCCACTAAAGTGCAAGCAATTACTTGTGTTCCTTCAATTAAGCTTTCAGAAATGTAGTCTTCAATGGCGAAGGCTTCTTTTTGCAATTTCCATGCTTCGTCGTACAAAGCTTTGCGTTGCTGCCTTTCAGCATGGCCAAATTGGCGCTTGTATTTAGAGGCCATGTTTCTAAACTCTTGACTTTGGCGCTTCATTTTTTTTATCAATCCAAAATCAGGATGCTGGCTAACTTGCTGACTGAGCGAGAAATCTTGAATATGCTGGTTAATTCTTGCCGGATTACCAATTCTGAGCACCTTAATACTGGCCTTGTAAAGCTTTTCTACCAACAAGTCAACGGCATTGTTGCTAGGCGCACAAACCAGTATTTGGCTGTTTTCAACCAATAGTTCTTTTATAACTTCAATTAAAGTAGTGGTCTTTCCAGTTCCAGGTGGGCCATGAATAATGGCAATATCTTGCGCATGAATGGCATTTTGTAAGGCTAAATTCTGGCTTTGGTTTAATGATTGAACCTGAGCAACTTCTTTACTAGAAAAATTCGGTTTTCTTTCGCCAAGTAAAATTTCCACTAACTCTTTGGTTCGGCCACGTTCTAGGGTTAAAAGTTGTTCAAGAGCCAATTTCATTTCTTTAAAACTGGTTTCATCATAGAGTAAATCCATGCCCAGTTTACCCATTCTAAACCAGTCGGGCATATCATCGCAATTGAGCACCACTTTGGCTTGGTTTCCGCGCATAGATGTTATTACTCCCGTAACATTTTGATTATCGTTTACGGCCTGTTGATTGGTAAAAAATGAAACCAATCTGCCAGTTCCAAACTCGCTGTTAACCAAGCTTTTTTGATTTTGCTCAACTTCAACTACTAGGCGTTCAGCTTTATCAAAATACCAATCGTGTATGTGCAGCGGATACCAAGTTAGCCCTTGTTTAACCCTGTCGTGAACCGAATGCTTGCCAATTATTTCAGCCAGTTGAATTTTCTCTTCTTCTCGCTCAATTTTTATGAGTTTAAGCAGATTTTTAAAATGTTGTTCAGTATTCAAAGGCCTATTGGTTTTGGTTGTCTTCGCAGAACTCCATTAAAACGCCTTGGGTAGATTTTGGGTGAAGAAATCCAATATCGAGCCCTTCAGCGCCTTTGCGGCTTTGTTTGTCAATTAAGCGAACACCTTTTTCTTCGGCTTCAGCAAGTGATTTATTTATGCCCTGAACATGAAACGCTAAATGGTGTATTCCTTCTCCGCGCTTTTCAATATGCTTGGCAATTGGGCCGTCATCAGAAGTGGATTCGAGAAGTTCAATTTTGGTTTCGCCTACCTTAAAGAAAGCTGTTTTAACCATCTGGTCTTCAACTTCTTCAACTCGATAACAAGTTAGCCCTAAAACGTTTTCGTAGAAGGGAATGGCTTCTTCAAGGCTTTTTACAGCAATACCAATATGTTCAATGCGGTCTAATTGCATTTTCAGATGAATTTTGGTCAAAAATAAATTTGAAATTTTAGCTGGTTTCACCTTTAAATACATATTTGCAATGTCAAGTAAAAACAAGATGATAAAAAAATTTGATGCGATAGATAAAACTATCTTAAAAGCGCTTCCCAATCCAAGCCAAGGAGCTTATGAAATTAAGGTGAAGATTCCTGAATTTACCTTTTTAGGAGTGCAAGAACAGCCTGATTTTGCAGTATGCTACCTTACCTTTTATCCTAAAAATAAAATTATTGAATTAAAATCGCTTAAGCTTTATGCATTTCACTTAAGAGATATTGTAGTGAGCTATGAGCGCCTTATTAACATTATGTACGACCATTTAATGGAAGTATACGACCCAACCAGACTAAGATTGGTTATGCTTTGCAACCCGCGCGGTGGTATTAGTTCTAGACTTACTATAGATTATGATTGGAAAATTAGAGGTGGAAAAGAAGAATTTAGCGACTGGAATCAGACTGATGATAATTGGAGTGTTTTAATGTAAACTTAAAGGTGTTTAGCCATGTTCGAATTAAAAACTAAGAGATTAAGACTTATTCCGTTAGATTACGATAATCTTATGCTTCTAAAAGAAAGCAGGGCAGATATGGAGCACAATTTAGGTTTGAATAATTCTGAACTCAACTTTAGTGGCGAATACAGAGACACTCGCGCTGAAGCTTTTGAATTTTGGTTAGAAAATGCACACAACGATTCATCTGATTACAGATGGCATACCAATTGGGAAGTGGTTCACACCAAAAAGAATAGATCTATTGGTGGCGCCAGCTTTTTGGGGGAGCCAAATAAAAAAGGTGAAGTTATTTTAGGATACATTATTGATAAAGACTTTAGAAACAAAGGCTATATGACCGAAGCTGTATCAGCTATTTCTGATTGGGCTTTGCAACATGGTGGAGCAAAAAGAGTTATTTCGTTTATTGAACACAACTCAAAAGACTCTAAGGCGGTAAATAAGCTTCTAAAAAAATGTGGCTTTAAAAAAGAAGTACGCTACGTAAAGCAGTAGCATGCATTAAATGTGTGAAAGGGAAAGGCGACTCGTTTGAGTCGCCTTTTTTATTGTTACATCACCAATGGATTGATGGTTTGATTTCTTGGGTGTTTAACCGTAAAGGCCATTTTTCGCGATTCTGTTTTTCCAGAATCTATGTTAATCATCCATGTTAATCTTCCCGTTGTTTCATCAAATTTGGCACCTGTTTTGGTAACCAATTCAATCTCAATGTCTTTTTGAGTGGTAATTGGAATTTGATCTAATAACTCAAGCTCAATGGCATTGCCATGCAAGTTTCTAACGGTTATTTCATAAGCTATTTCGTGTTTTTGCTTGCCTGCAATTAAACCTTGCTTGCATGAGCGGTTGGTGAGCTTTCTCTCAATCTTCACCATTTTATCTCGGCCAAAACCCAATGTCATGGTATCATTTGCAATACCAGGGTTTATGTAAGATTGGCCCATATAGGTGTTTCCAATAAACATATTGCTAGTTCCGGGCAGTAAATTCAAGTTGTACCAATCAGTTATTTCAGCTGTTAAAAAAGCTTCCTTGTCAAGTTTAGGAATTGCCAAGTATTTGTAATTGGCATCTAGTTTTTCCTTACGCAGGTTAATCAGGTTCTCTTTGTTATCTGAAAGAATGGTGTAAGCTAAATCAATTTCAAAGTCTTGCGATATCATGGTTTCTAATCGAGTAGAAAAATTGGCTGCGGTTAAGGCTTCGGTAAATCCAGGCTCAAAACTTGAATCCATCGTTTCTTTTTCCATCTTGTCATCATAGCTTCCATATGCTTGTCTTTTTGCATAATGGTTTTGGTAAAACAAAGACCATGGATGAAGAGTTGGCGGTGTATTACCCAATTTTGGTGTGCTAGTGCTTAAAGTAAGTGTGGCATCTTTCCAATCTATACCTGTGTTTTGACGCACTTTGGCGTTGTATTTCAATTCAATTGGTTGGTCAACATCTTCAAAACGCAAATCATAGGTAGGCACCCAACTTGCTCCGTTAACCAAATAGTTGATTTTAAAATTTCCAGTTATTTTTTCTTCAGCCAAAATGGTAACTTCAATAATGCCTGTGCGTTGGGGTGCAAAGCCATTAATTTCATTAATCTGTTGATTCAATTTATTAATCTGAGCTACCACTTCGAACTCTTTTAATAGGTGTTTATGTATGGCCAATCGAACTTCTTTTGTGCGTTCTCTAATGAGTTGTGCCATTTTGCTAAACTCGTCAGATTGTGAGTTTACTTGTTGATTACCAATGGTTCTATTGTTTTGAATAAAAGCCATTTCTTCTTCGTAGGCCGCTTTAATGGCGTTGTTTTCGCCACGCAATTCGTTGAGTAGTTTAACAGAATCTTGCAGGATTTTAACACGTGGGTTGGCGGCTATTGGTTTTAAATAATCGTATTTAAACGCTATTGATTGAATAATGTAATCGCCTTGAGCTTCTAGCTGAATGCTGCTCTGGTTAATGTATTGAGAAATGCCATAAAATCTGAGAATGTTTTGCCCTTTGTTAATGGTGGTG
>JAGQWA010000292.1 GCA_020437725.1 Bacteroidota bacterium
GACACCGTAAGTAGTCTCACAAATGGAATCAGGCCCGTAAATGAAGGAATCAGGTCTGGTGTTTACCACTACCGATTTAGAAGCATTGCTTTTACAGCCAAAAGCGTTGGTAATTTCCACATCTAGTTGGTGGTTGATTTGTTGAATAGGGAAGTTGACTGAAATAGAATCAGTTCCAGCACCCGATGCCATATTGATATTGGTTAACGACCAGCTGTGTTGAGTACCAGCCGATGCTGCATATTCAACACCGTAAGAAGTCTCACAAATGGTATCAGGACCGTAAATAACCGAATCTGGACGTGTTGCTACCTTAATAAATTTTGGAGACGAGCTTTTACAACCTGTAATATTCTCAATTTCAACGGTAATAATGGCAATTCCCGTAGTAGTATCGGCATTTACAAAAATGGAGTCATTATTTAATTGAGAATTAGTGGTAACAACACTAATTGACCATGAAATGCTATGAAATTGAGTTGTATAATAAAGTTGACCATTAGTAAGTTCGCATAAAGTATCTGGTCCTGTAATAATTGGAAATGGCGGAGCTTGAACCAGAATTACTTGTTTACTTACTGTATCAAAACATCCATTGCTGCTTTCTCTTATAAGAATGATTGTTCCTTGTTGTCCATTTCCCCATAAAATTCCTGTTGAGTCTAATAATGAGATGGTTTGTGAACCACCGGAAATCTGCCATGTGTAGAATGCATTTGCTTCAAAGCCATTAATGCCGTAGGTAGCATTTGAATTTTGACAAACAGAATCAGGCCCTGAAATGCTAAATGGTGCACTAGGGAAAGTGTAAACCTGTTGCGTGTCGCTAGCATCACATCCGTTTCCATCAACCACATTCAGACTAATTTCAGTATTGGCCGCATTGGTGATTAATGCATTAATTGAATTTGAAAACGGAGTTGATGTTAAGATTTGACCATTCTGAATTGACCAATTGTAGGTGTTTGTAGAGCCAAAAGTGGTGGTATAAATTTCATCATCATTCAAGCATACGGTATCTGGTCCCGAAATGGTTGCCACAGGAGATTGATAAAAGGAGTATCGCACGTAGTCAGTATCTCCAGGGCAATCAAAATTTCCAGTTGTAATTAAGCCTAAATCAACATAACCGTTGGAAAACTCAGAATTAGAAGGGCGATAATTGGTAGTTAATTGGGTATCTCCTAAAGCATAATTTCCAGTACCTAGAATCCATTTCCCGCCTGTGGCAGCCTGAATTTGACCATTTAACGTAATTATAGAATCAGGAAAGCACAATATTGTGTCAACACCTGCATCGGCCAAAATGGGCAGGCTGAAAGAATCCACATAAACTGTATCAAAAGACAAACCACAATTGAGCGAATCATTCATTTGAACCCAATAAGTACTGTCAGGATAACCTTGGATTTGACGGGTAGTATCTCCAGTTGACCATAAAAAACTGTACGGTGCTTTTCCACCAATAGGTACCGCCGTTAAGGTAGCAGTTGCACTGCCGTAGCAAACCTTAGGTGAGTCTGGCTGTATGTCAACTTCTATTTCAGTTACAAACTCAACAGTTGCCGAGTCACAATATCTTATGCTAACACAGCCTTCTGCCGATCCACAAACTTTATAAGAAACATATCTTGGAAAAGGGTAAGTGGCATTTACATAAGTGGTGTCGCATCCCTGAGTACATGATAAATATGAGTTATGTGTTGAATCATACGGTGTCGAAGTCCATCTGATGGTAGAGTCTTCAAAGCCTTCAGCATATAAGCGACCGTTGCACGCTTCGCTTACAACAATATTGTCTGAAATGTCTGGTTTAGCTACAGATGTTATTTGGTAAGTGTTTTTGTTGTTACCCGGCTTACAAAAAGTAATCTCGTGTGGGCCTGATCCACTTAAGCATAAAACTTCGCCAATTGGTACTTTGGTACCACAAGAAACTTGATAGTAAAGAGCACCTGTAGGTAACGCCCCTTTTATTAAATCCAATTTTATTCCATAGGCTCCAGAATCCAAGGTGAGTAAAAACCTAATGCACCTATCAGGCGCGGCAGCCCCGCAGCAGGTATCTTGTCTGGCAATATTGGTGCTTGTCCAGACCGAATCTGGATTTCCTGTTAAATCAATCGTAAAAGTTGGTGTGTTGCTCCCACAAATTTGGGCGGATGCTTTGTTGCTAGAAAACAACAATGCAATCATCAAGAGACTACCGCAGAATACCCTAACCATTTCAATAAAACCAATTAATGCCTTAAAAGTCTTGGTAGTAATCCAATTATTGAACCAAGGTTTTTGAAATTGGTCTGAATTCTATCGAAAGGTTAATTTGCCTTAATTAACGCGTCAATCGCCACATTTTATCGACGAGTTATTTTGTTGCAAAAGGGCAGACGAGTCTCTATTTTGGAATGAAAGAATCTATCTCCCCTTCAAACTCAATTCTATCTCGCAATCGGCAACTAGTTCAGGGTTGTTGGGATATCTTGTAACAGCATCAACTTTAATAAGCATGTTTTGTCGTTCCTGAGTTTCTTGTGCTTTTAGCACCATTTCTTTTATTGCTTGGCCGGCATCGCAAATAAAGTAGGTATCAAATTCAGATCTTTTTAGATAAGTGGCTTTAAAGCTTTTGAAAACTGGAGCTACATTTAAATTGAGTTTTTTGGCAATAAAGTAAGCTAAGAAACCAGTGGCTAAATCGGCACCAATGGTAAAGCCCGCTATGTACAAGCTGTTTAAATGGTTTTTGGTTCGTCGGTTAAACGGAATTTTTAATACCAGTTTTTGGTCAGTTAACTCCACTATTTTTGGTCGGGTAAAGCCAATCATCGGGATTTTGAAAATCCCAAACCAAAAAAGCATTCTGTTAGCCTTTTTCAAATTGAATTCATTGCTCATAGCTAGAAGTTAAGTCATTCACTATATCAGCCACAGGTCTTATGTTATTTACATGCTCAATGCTTGGGCCTGCACACCAAACGGTTTTGTAGGTTGCCGAAAATGCAGCTTTTTGCAATGACTTCATTCCTCGAACAAACGTTACCATTTTTGCCCACTTTTTCAGTTGTTTGTTTTTATTCAGCAATCGCTCAAGCGCATTTTGCTTGGTGCCAATTTGCTTCACATAATCAGTGTTTATCACTGTGCAGGGTGTTCCCGAAAGCTTGGTGGTGAAAACAATGTCATCAGCACCATATTCAACACATGCTTGCTTGTATTCTGGAGTTACTCCGCTTTCTTCTGTTGCAATAAACACGCTGCCAATTGAACAACCAGCAACTCCCAATTGCAGCATTTTGGCAAATTCGGCTCCGTTTCCAATTCCACCAGCCGAAATAATAGGAATATTACAAGTAGATTGAAGCTTTGAAATAAGCTCTTCTGGACCTAAATGGCCAGCATGACCACCCGCTTGGTTGTTAACGGCAATTACCGCATCGGCGCCTAGCTGTTCCACTTTCTTAGCATACTTCTCGTCAGTAACATCGCAAAATACTTTTACGCCATTTTTATGTGCTAACTCAATGGTTTCCTTTGGATTACCCAGCGATGTAATGATATAATCAACCTTTAAATCCGTTATGATTTTGAGCTGTGCTTTGTATTTGGGATTGCTCTTGTTTACAATCAAATTAATGCCAAATGGCCCTGGGCAATGTTCTTTTAAATGCTTTACACCCGCTTCTAGTTCTTCTAACGTGCGCCAGTTTAAGGCTGGAATTGCACCGGTAATTCCAGCTTTGGCTGCTGCAATCAACATTTCTTTGTTTGACACCAAAAACATGGGTGCCATAATTATTGGATATTTAATTCCAAGTATTTCAGTTAGGCTTTTGCTCATTTTTTATCTAATTCAGCAACAGTGTCTGGCGGGTATTGTGTAAGTCGATAACCATTGTCTTTCAAAAGTTGTTCGGCATTCTCCTTGTTAGTTGCGTTCAAATTTGCCGACTCGTAAATTATGGTTTTTGGATGAATTTGATTGAATGGAAAGAGTTTCAAAATCTCGTAATCGAATCCTTCAGTGTCAATAATTAGCAAATCAAGAGAAGTGAATCCTGCCAAAACTTCTTCGAACGTGGTGCATTCAACGGTCTCGCTTACAATCCATTCGTCTTTTGGCAAATTTGTTTTCTCGCCATGTTTTTTAAGCTTTCGTTCAACGTAGCCGTTTTCAATTTGCTGTACTAAATGGTCTTTTACAAACGACGACAAGCCAGTTGCCCAGCGCTTTTCGCTAATGCCCAGTTTGTACAGCAGCATGCTTTGGTTGGTTTTAGCTATCGCTTTGTTCACCAGCTCAACGCTGTTTCTACAATAAATTTTTGAAAGGGTAGGGAAAACACTTTTTTGCGGCTCAATTAAAACTCCCTGCCAATTATCACGCTTAATGAATTTGCAAATAGGATCGTTCTGAAAACCATCATTACTACCAACCTGAATGAATGTAAAAGGCGCTTTGCCATTTGTCTTTTTCGAAAGTTCATTGATGAAAGCATCAATACTTTCAAGTTTAGGTTTCCAAAATTTTTGATAATAGTATTTGAGAAAACTTGAATTACCTGCAAGCGTTGCAATTCTGATTTTTAGAAACCAATTTTTGAAAAGTAGTTTTAGCCAAAGCATGGGTTACAACATTACCTAAAAAAGGTTCACAGCGGCCAATGCTTATT
>JAGQWA010000293.1 GCA_020437725.1 Bacteroidota bacterium
GAATTTGTTGAACAGTTAAAAGCAGCTATTTCTGAAGAAAATGCAGGTTTGTTAATGGTAAGTGCTAAAATAGAGTCAGAAATTTCTGAGCTTGAAGACCCTGCTGAACGAAAAGAATATTTAGGAATGTATGGTTTAGAAGAGCCGGGTGTAAACAAGCTTATTAGAGAAGCCTATAAACTACTCAATCTTCAAACCTATTTTACGGCAGGTGTAAAAGAAGTAAGAGCTTGGCCAATTACCATTGGTTATAAAGCACCTCAAGCAGCTGGTGTAATACATACCGATTTTGAAAAAGGATTTATAAAAGCTGAAGTAATTGGTTATAACGACTATATAACCCTAGGTTCAGAATCAGCTGCCAAAGAAGCGGGCAAAATGCGTATTGAAGGCAAGGAATATGTAGTTCATGACGGCGATGTAATGCACTTCCGCTTCAATGTTTAGAATAAATAATAATTAATAGACGCTTTTCAAATAAAGCATATTTGCGCCACTAATAAATGTAATTAGGCATGAGCCAACAAGATAATTTCAAAGACATTATATCTCATTGTAAAGAATACGGATACGTATTTCCTTCATCTGAAATTTATGATGGACTAGCGGCAGTTTATGATTATGGTCCCAACGGTGTTGAGCTTAAGAATAACATTAAAAATTATTGGTGGAAGGCCATGGTGCATGTAAATGAAAATGTAGTAGGTATAGACTCAGCCATTTTCATGAATCCAAAAATTTGGAAAGCATCAGGTCACGTTGATAATTTCAACGATCCATTAATTGACAATAAAGACTCCAAAAAAAGATATAGGGCAGATGTGCTTATAGAAGACCACGTAGCCAAATACGAAGCCAAAATTGCAAAAGACGTTGAAAAAGGCAAGAATAGATTTGGCGACCAATTTGATGTTGAACAGTTTTTGGCCACCAACCCAAATGTGCTCAGAAACCAAGCAAAAATTGACGAAATAAATCAACGCTTTAAAATCTGCATGGACAATGAAGACCTAGCTGGTATTAAAGCACTTATTGTTGATTTAGAAATTGCTGACCCTGAATCTGGCTCTAAGAATTGGACTGATGTTAGGCAATTTAATTTGATGTTTAGTACACAAATGAGCTCAGTTGCTGACGATGCTGGTAAGCTGTTCTTGCGCCCAGAAACGGCACAAGGAATTTTTGTGAATTTCCTAAATGTTCAAAAAACTTCTCGCCAAAAAGTGCCTTTTGGAATTGCCCAAATTGGCAAAGCATTTAGAAATGAAATTGTAGCAAGGCAGTTCATTTTTAGAATGAAGGAGTTTGAACAAATGGAAATGCAATTTTTTGTTCGTCCTGGCACTGAAATGGAGTGGTATGAGCACTGGAAAGAAAAGCGAATTAATTGGCATAAGTCTCTAGGGTTTGATGCTAATAACTATCGTTTTCACGACCATATTAAACTTGCTCACTATGCCAATGCCGCGGCCGATATAGAGTTTAACTTTCCTTTTGGTTTTAAAGAGGTAGAAGGTATTCACTCTAGAACCGATTTTGATTTAGGCCGACATGAAGAGCATTCAGGCAAGAAGCTGAGGTATTTTGATCCTGAATTGAACGAAAGCTATGTTCCATATGTGGTTGAAACGTCAATTGGCTTAGACAGAATGTTTTTGCTTGTACTTTCAAGTTCATATCAGGTAGAACAACTTGAGCAAGATGGTAAAACAAGCGAAAGAGTTGTTCTTAAAATTCCATCATTCTTGGCGCCAGTTCAATTGGCCATTTTGCCATTGGTTAAGAGAGATGGTTTGGCAGAAAAAGCCATGGCCATTTTCGAAGACCTTAAATATCATTTTAATTGTCAATATGATGAAAAAGATGCAATTGGAAGACGCTACCGCCGTCAAGATGCAATTGGCACACCTTACTGCATTACTATTGACCATGACTCACTAAACGATGATTCTTTAACTGTACGCTATAGAGACAGTATGGAGCAAAAGCGCATAAAAATTAGCGAATTGGTTGATGAAATGAAAAAGGAACTAAGCGTTGAAAATATTCTAAAACAACTTTAGAACACCCTTTTAATATGGCTAAGCGTATGAGTGTAGGTTGAAATCCTATCGCGGTAAATTCCTTTCGAATCTAATTTATCAATTCTTACTTTTTCGCTGGCATGCAAAATCCTTGAATTATTAAGAACAAACCCTACATGGGTTATCCTTCCTTTTTGGTTTTTGAAAAATGCCAAATCCATTAATTCGAGCTGGTCGAGAGATACATCTTCGCCAAATTCAGCTTGTTGGTAAGCATCTCGTGGAATAGAAACATCGGCTAGGCGTGCAATAATTTGGGTAAATCCTGAGCAATCTATTCCATGCAGTGTTCTGCCTCCCCACAAATAAGGCACGTTTAAGTATTGTAAAGCCAGTTGCTCTAGCTCAACAAGAGATGGCTTTTCTTTTTTTAAAGAAGTGGATTGCGTAAAACTACCTGGGTAAAGCCGAATGTCATTTTGTATTTGGGGACGATAACAGGCCGTTTGATGAGAATTGTTGCTTTCAACAAAAGGGTCTTTTCTTTCAACCCATCCTTCATAGTTGTCGTGATTGAGCCGAATTTTATGCCAATCATTTATTTTTTCGATTACTGTAAACTGTTCTCCAAACAGAATTTCATTAACCATTTCAGATTTATGAGATGGTTCAGCCCTCATTGGAAAACTACCTATATCGAATTGAAATTTCACTACAAGTGCAGCATTTCTTTTCTTGCTAATAGCACTTCATCACTCTCACGTCTATCTGGGTCGTCAACACAACAGTCAACTGGGCAAACCGCAGCACATTGAGGCTCTTCATGAAAACCAACGCACTCTGTGCATTTATCAGGTACTATATAGTAAACTTCGTCAGATATTGGCTCATTCTGTGTCTCAGCATCCAATTCTTTTCCTCCAATATTAATAGCGCCTTTTAGGTCGGTTCCATCAGCAAATGCCCACTCGGCACCAGGTTCGTATATGGCGTTGTTAGGGCATTCTGGGTCGCAGGCGCCACAGTTTATGCATTCGTCAGTAATAATAATGGCCATTTTCGGAAGTATTCTATTTAAAAGTATTGCAAAAGTAGAAATACAAACATTGGAGTTGGCGTAATGTTTAGTACTTAATAGAATAATTGGCGGGTTTCTCTTGGTAGTTTTGTGCTATAAATCTTCTGAATGAACATAGAAAACAGAATAAATCTTCTTGCAGCGACCGGAAATGTTCTTAAAAGAAATTTGGAAAACGGCGAGCTCGATGACTTGTTTTTTAGGGTTAAGAATCAAAATGCTTGGTTTACTGAACAAAATGTTGAATTGGCACTAAACTCAGTGGTTAACGAGTTTTTTAATAAAGAAAAACTCACTGCTTGGATTTCTGAGTATGATGTTAATACCAGCAACAAAACAGTTGCAATAGTTATGGCTGGCAACATCCCTTTAGTAGGAATTCATGATTTAGTTTGCGTTTTTGTTGCTGGGTACAATGCTCAAGTAAAATTATCTTCTAAAGACCAAGTGCTGTTTAATTTCATTTTTTCTATCATGAAAGACCTTGAGCCAGACCTTGAGCAGTTTATTCAATTTGAAGAAAAACTTTCTGGCTTTGATGCTGTGCTTGCTACCGGGTCTGACAATTCTAAAAGATATTTTGAGCAATATTTTGGTAAAGTGCCAAACATTATTCGAGGTAATAGAAATTCAATTGCACTAATTTCTGGGAATGAAACTGACGCTGAGTTAGAATTACTTGCATCTGATATTTTTAACTATTTCGGTATGGGATGCAGGAGCGTGAATAATCTCATACTTACCGGGAATTCAAGTTTGGAGAAGGTTATTTCCCATTTCGAGAAATACAACTTTGTACAAGATCACCACAAGTACTTTAATAACTACGAGTATTATAAGAGTATATTTTTAGTAAATTCAGAACCACATTTAGACAACGGTTTTTGCCTTTTTAGGCCAAATTATCAATCGTTGGTTTCGCCTGTTTCGGTTGTTAACTATCACAATATAAGTAGTTTAGAGTCAATTCAGGATTTTATAGAGACTTTCAGTAATAGTCTTCAATGCACAGTAGAAAATGGTAGTTTAGGTTTGTCAGAATTGCGTTTCGGAGATACACAAAAGCCTAGTTTGATAGACTATGCCGATAAAATAGATGTGGTAAAATTCCTTTCGAATCTAAATTAGAATGTCGTCCACAAATGGAAAATCAATTAAACTATAGTTCTGAAAATAATAAATCTCATCTAAAAAAAATGACTGTTCGTCTAATGATATGACTAATTCCCCTTTAAGAATTCGTTTCGTTCATTTTATGCATGACTTTTGGTATAGGGTATTGGCGCATTTGCGCAGACTAGGTTAAAAAATGATTATTATGAAGTCGATTTACTCTTTGCTACTTTTTCTAATTTTATGTAGCACTACATCGATTGTAAAGGCACAAACTGTTACACGTCCTTTAATAGCAGACAGATACCACGAAATAGGAACAGTAGTGGCAACCAAAACAGGAAATTGGTTGTCAGTAGCTTATTATGTAAC
>JAGQWA010000294.1 GCA_020437725.1 Bacteroidota bacterium
TTTACACAACTCCTATAGAGTTTGGCGTAAGTCATCCGGTTTTTACGCCTAACAGACTTGCTCCATTATTAAGTAAAACAGAAGAGTTGTTTATTAGAGCTGAAGCAGAATTTGCTAAGAACGGTGCAGTAACATCATCTTATGATGCATACAAAGCTGCCATTCAAAATTCATTTGCTGATGCTGGAGTTTCAGCAGATTTTGATGCATACTGGACTTACATTGACAAAGGTGAGGCTAGCCTTACTTTAAATCTTATAATGACTGAGAAGTACAAGGCTCTACTTTGTAACCCAGAAGTATTTACAGATTACAGAAGAACAGGGGTTCCTTCGTTAAAGCCTAAAGCAGGATCAGAAGTGCCTTCAAGATTTCCATATCCTGATACTGAAACGCTGGCCAATAGCAATACGCCATCGCCGGCTGATGTTACATTATTTACCAAAGTTTGGTGGGATAAATAATTTTTGATATTAGCGGAGTTTTTTAAGGGCTATCATTTTAATGATGGCCCTTTTTATTTTTCTAATCTTTACATTGTAATTCCATTTGTTTTTTAAATACAAAACCATGAAACAATTTTTAATTTTAATTGCACTTTTTGCTTGTATTTCTCCGTCGGCATTTTCACAGAATGTCCAGCCAGAAATAAACCCATCCTATCACAGACTTGGCGTTGCAGCAAACAGCGTTGGCGGTTATGGAATGTCGTATAGGTACATGCCTAAACGAATTGGTATTCAAATAAATGCCATGCCTTTGTTCGATCTATCAAGCAGATACAGAAGCTTTTCTGGAAATATTGGCGTAAGCGGGTTATTCATTTTAAGAGATCACCCTTGGATTGATTTAGTAATGTCTCCCGCATTTTCGATACACAACTATGGTTGGGAACCCAATGTTTATGCCGGCTGCACTTACGGATTAATGACCACCATTTTCGATGTTTTCGAAATTGATATACAATTCGGATTTGGTGTATATTCTGTATTGGATTATGAAACGCTTGTTGCCCCAGCAGGTGGTTTTGGGCTGCATTATAAAATCTAGTCTATATCGAATTCAAAATGTGTAATGTCGAATTTCTCATTAGATGAGATTTTCACCTTTTTCTTGTATTCTAATATCCATTTCATTCTTTTAGAAGGGAATCCTTTTTTAAGAAATGCTTCAAGGTATGGGTGAACACTTAGATGAACACGTTTTGGTTTTTTAGATGAAATAAGTTCTTTAAGTCTTAGCTCAATTTCTTCGGCAACGTGTATGGTTGGAGGAGCATTGCCGGTTCCTTTACAAAGTGGGCAAACATTAGGCTCATCGTCTTGTTTTTCTGGCCTTACCCTTTGCCTAGTAATTTGCATTAAACCAAACTTGCTTAGGGGCAGAATGGTATGCTTGGCGCGGTCGTCGGCCATAAAGTTTATCATTGCATTCTGCAAAGTGCGTCTGTTTTCAACACTTCGCATATCTATAAAATCAATGATAATAAGACCGCCCATGTCTCTTAGTCTGAGCTGTCGAGAAATTTCTTCAGCAGCCGCTAAGTTGGTTCTTAAGGCACTTTCTTCTTGCGAATCGTTTTTTTGTCTTTTACTGCCACTATTAACATCGATAACGTGCATGGCTTCGGTGTGTTCAATTACCAAATACGCTCCTCCGCCAATGTTTACAATTTTGCCAAGCAAGTTCTGGGTTTGTTTGGCTATGCCCAAATCGCCAAAAATGGTATTTCCGCCTGATGTTTCGTGCAGCTTCAGCAAATTATGCTTGTCTGGTGCTATATCTTTTATAAAAGATTGAAGTTCTTTGAATAGGGCAGCATTATCAACTACAACAGATTCAAAGGAGTCGTTAAGCATGTCTCTTAAAACCAGCTCTGCTTTTTGTGGTTCTCTGTATAGCTTTTTCTTTTTATCCTTTAGATTAGTATAGGTTTCCTTCCATTTTGCCATTAAACCTTTTAGGTCTTGGTCTATATCTGTTACAGATTTGCCTTCGGCAACAGTTCGAACAATAACACCAAAACCTTTTGGTTTTATAGACTTAATAATGTCTTTGAGTCGCGTTCTTTCTTCTCGGTCTTCAATTTTTTTAGAAACCGAAACGGCATCGCTAAATGGCAATAGAATAACAAATCGGCCTGGCAAGCTAAGCTGAGAGGTGAGCCTGTGGCCTTTGGTTGAAATTGGTTCTTTTACAATTTGAACAGGAACCCGATCTCCAGCTTCTAAAACATCTACCATTTTGCCATCTTTGTTAATGGCCGGTAAGAACTTGAACGAAGAAAGTAAATGGGTATGCACCTTTTTACTCCACAAACCTTCTGAAAAGCTTTTCAAAGATTTTATATCTGGCCCTAAGTCATGGTAGTGCAAAAAGCCTGGCTTTTCAGCTCCAAAATCTACAAATACCGCATTCATTTGAGGGGCAACTTTGCGTACTTTTCCAAGGCATATGTCTCCTACCTGAAATTCGCCACCATAATCTTCGTGGTGCATTTCAAGAAGTTTACCTTCTCTTATTAAGGCAATGTCAACCCCACCATCGCGGGTTTGTATTACGAGCTCTTTTCGCAATTTTAAATGTATTATATAGAAACAGCAAAAGGCAATGCCAAAGAGATGGAATTGCCTGTTATAAAAATAGCGTTAAACTATTTCTTTTTCTTGTGTCTGTTCTTTCTTAAGCGCTTTTTACGCTTGTGGGTAGAGATCTTATGTCTTTTTCTTTTTTTACCGCAAGGCATAATTTTATTTTTTAAAGTTCTTGTTCAATTTGCTTAATTCGGGCATTTGCACTTTTAACCGAGATAGAATCTTTTAATAGCGAAACATGTTGTTGATAGGCTGCCAGGGCTTCGGTATACCGCTTTTGTGCCACATAAATTTCCTCTGCTAAAAATTGCCAATAGTATGGTTTTCTAGAAACACTTGTTAAGTGCTTTAGGGTTTGTTCAGCCTTATCAGTAGAGCCTATAGTAATTAAAGCTTGCGCATAAATTAATAGGCTATTCTCATGATTGGGATTATTGGCCAAAATCTTTTTCAGTTCTAGAACTGAATTCATTGGCGGACCCATTTGGTAAGACAACAATAAATCGGCTTTATAAGCCTTGGCATCAAGATTCGAACTATCGAGCATTATTGCTTTTTCAAACGCAGAAATGGCGTGTGTAAGCATAGAATACTTAATAGAAGAATCATTAATTGCATAGAGTATTTCATAGAAATTTTTACCGGCTTTAAACCAGTTTTCAGGTTGGTTATAAACCAAACCTAGTTTTTCATGAAAATACCCTGAGAAAATTCCATATCCGGCTAATTTCCATGCATTGGCAGCGGCTAGCAAAAGCGATTTTGTTTCGCCAGAATCTGCCATTTGTTGGTGAATTGCCTTAACAGAACTATCAACCTGATCACTATTTAAAAGCTCTTGTACCAGCGTTTGCATGTTTTTGTCCCACGCATCAACTGGCTCGGCATTTTCAAAAACCTTGGTTTCTTTAACCAAGGTTTTTGAATGGTTCTTGCCTAAATTATAAAGTACTGTGGCAACTACTACAGCAGCAACTAAAAGCGCTATTTGTGGTAATCTAGACAGTTTTGGTGCTACTTAACTTGTACACCATTTTTTACCTGATCTATAAACGTTTTCGATGGTTTAAAATCAGGTACATTGTGTGGTTCAATAATCATAGAGGTGTTTTTGGCAATGTTTCGGGCCACCTTTCTAGCTCTTGTTTTAACAACAAAAGAGCCAAATCCTCTAAAATAAACATTGTGACCTTGGCTCATGGTGTCTTTCATCACGTCAAAAAATGTTTCAACAACTCCTTGAACGTCCACCTTTTCAATTCCTGTTTTCTCTGCAATTTCGTTGACAATATCAGCTTTTGTCACTGTAAACTATTTAAGTGATTAACAATTAATTAATTAGCTTTTTGTAAAGCGGGTGCAAAGATAGAAGCTTTTTAATCTGTAGCAACAAAAAATATGCTTTGTGAAAAACAATGTTGAATTAGGAAGCCGCCTTGTAGAATGGTATAGGTTAAACCAACGCGATTTACCTTGGCGAAAAACCGCCAATCCTTACCATATATGGCTTTCTGAAATTATACTTCAGCAAACCAGGGTAGCACAGGGCCTTCCTTATTATGAACGATTTGTAAATACATTTCCTTCAGTAAAGGATTTGGCCACGGCATCTGAGCAAAAAGTTTTAACTCTATGGGCCGGCTTGGGTTATTATTCAAGGGCGCGAAATCTTTTAAAGGCAGCCAAAATGGTAATGTCCCAATTTAATGGAGAGTTTCCTACGAGCTATAGTGAATTATTAAAGCTGCCAGGGATTGGAGATTATACAGCAGCGGCTATTGCAGCATTTTCTTCAAACGAAAAAGTGGTGGTGGTAGATGGAAATGTATTTAGGGTTTTGTCGAGATTATTTGGTATAGATGCTGATATAGCCATTGCCAAAAACAGAGCAATATTTAAAAATGCCGCTTTTGAGCTTTTAAATATAAATAGCCCAAACGAGTTTAATCAAGCCATAATGGAATTTGGAG
>JAGQWA010000295.1 GCA_020437725.1 Bacteroidota bacterium
GAAGCGGAATTGGCTTAAGCGCCACAGTAAACAAGGGAATAATTAATGAAGCAACCCCCGTTTTAAACGAAAATTTTTCTGCCTATTCTGCCGATGACGATTTAATTAAACTTCTTTCCAAATTCCCTCCTTTAGCGGCGCCATTTGTACAGCTCAATTTTTCTGGAGAAACCCAAAAATTACTGCTTCAAAAAATTGGCAACATTACATCTGCCTATTCTCTAATGACCTATTGGAACAACAATGGGCAGAAATATGGTATTTGGACAGGAAGTCATTTTTGGCGATGGTTTTCTCATTACCATAACGATAAAAATAACTTTGAAGAAATTGATGCCTTTTTTGGCCAAATAGTTCAATACTTAACTGTTATAGAAGATAAACGACAGTTTAAAATTAGCTTGCCAAAATTGGTGTTTTCTGAAAACGACAAAGTAAGCATAGGCGCCACTTTGCTCGATAAAAATCTAAAAGCCTATTTAAAAAGTACGGTTAACCTAAAAATTGAAAACGAAAAAGGCGACGTTTTTCCATTTGTTATGAATCCCGAAATTGACCAATATTCAACCCTTGTTAGCCATTTACCCGAAGGCGATTATACAGCCATAGCCCAAACAAAAATTGGAAACGAAAGCTTTTCTGCAAGTGCGCGCTTTTCTATTTCAGCAAACAATATCGAAACAAGCAATCTAACTGCAAACCACCAACTATTAAATTTATTAAGCGCCAACTCAAATGGCAAATCTTTTTACCTAAATCAACTTAAGCTCATTAAAGAAGAACTTAATAAAACAGAATACAAAACCAGTATTGTTAGAGAAAGAAAAACAATGAGCTTACTTATAAATGAAAAACTTATTGCCTTTGTTATTATTGCCTTAATGAGTTTTGAATGGGCAACCAGAAAAATTCTAGGCAGTTACTAAAATGAAATTTAAACTACCCATATTCATCTTGTTGCTTTTGAGCCAAATTAATGCTTTTGGGCAGGGTTTTTATACCGATTTTGGCAAAAACAGGGTTCAATCTAAAGACTATGAATGGCTGTTTTACCAAGAAAACAAGTTTGATGTTTACTACTACGGAGGCGGTCGAGATATGGCCAGGTATGTTCTATTAGAAGCCGAAAAGCATATCGATGAAATTGAAAGTTTTTTTGACTACAGACTGGACGAAAAAATAGTATTTATTCTATATAACTCAAAGGCCGACTTTAACGAAAGCAACCAATTTATTTCTAGAGACCAGTTTAACATTGGCGGAACCACTAGAATAATGGGAACCACCGCATTTTTATACTTTGATGAAACGCACCAAGACTTTATTGAAAATGTACGGCAAGGAATAGCATCAGTTGTATTAAACGAAATGCTTTTTGGCGGCTCGGTTCAAGAAAGGGTTCAAAACTCCACTTTGCTAAACCTACCAGAATGGTACATAAAGGGCATTATATCATTTGTATCTAAACAGTGGAACAGTGAAATGGACAACCGGCTTAGAAATGGTGTTCTTTCTGGAAAATTCAGAAAAATGGCTTCGCAAACATCTGAAGACAAAGAGCTCATTTGCCACGCCATGTGGGATTATATAAACAAAACCTACGAAGACGATGCGGTTAGCAACATTGTTTATGTGGCCCGCATAAACAAAAGCATGGAAAGCGGCTTTCAATTTGTGCTTTCTAAAGGGCTAAATGAACTTTACGACGAATGGCTAGCCTATGAATATGAGCGTTTTCTGAAACAAGAAGAACTCTTAAATGATGCAGAAAATGAAATTAGAATTCCGCGTAGAGTTACAAGAAAAACAACCATTCCGAGATTTGAAATAAGCGCTGACGGTAGATTCTACGCCCTAGTTTCAAACAACATGGGTTTAATAAAGGTTTGGATATACGACCAAGAAACCAAAAGCCTTAAAAAGATTCACAAAACAGGATATAAATCGGCTGAGAAAGAAATGGACCTTAGCTACCCACTGGTTAAATGGGATTTATTAACCCGCGATCTTTGGATTATTGACCAGAAAAATGGCAATCCATTTCTTTATGTTTACAACGTTGACAGAAAGAAATTCATTAAAAAAGACCCCATTCTGAGGGTTGAAAAAATCTACTCATTAGACCTTTCGCCCGATGGCCGATATGCCGTTCTTGCCGGACTTAACAGTGGCCAGTCAGACATTTTCTTGTACGATAGAATTTCTGGATTTGTTAGACCTATTACCAACGATGACGCTAATGATTTAGACCCTGTTTTTAGCCAAAATGGAAATTTAATTCTGTTTAGTTCTAACAGAACCAATACCCAGTTAAAGCGAAATACCAGAGATGTTTTTAGTTTTTCGCCAAGCCTAGACCTTTATGCTTATGATTATAAAAACAAGGCTAAAGAAGTTGTAAGGCTTACCTACACCGCCACAGTAAACGAGAGAATGCCTAAACCTTTTAATGATGAGTATATTACTTATTTAGGCAATACTAATTTTCATTACGATCTAAATGCACTTAAACGAATAAAAAAGAAAACAGGCATACAAGCCATTTTCATTAAGAAAAATGGGTTAATAAGCCCAAACGATACGCTCATGTTCGAATCGGCTAGCGAACTCGATTTTTATAGAAACGAACTAAAAGCAGATTATATTGAAAACCTGTCAAGAATAGATACCCAAACCATTTGGCACGATACCGCTTATTGCTTCAAGCTCACTAATTTTCCATTTAGTATTGGCGACTATAGCCTGAACCCCGATCGTACTAAATATAAATACCTGGCATACGATCATCTAATTTATAGAATATACGAAGAAGAACTGCCCGAGAACTTAGAACTACAACCCTTAACCCTTGAAGGCGAGTTTAAAAACACAAGCTCAAACTACGTTATTACACCACAAATTATAGAATCTGATTCTAACACACAACCCAAATTCAAGTACTATTTTGAATCTGGGTTCGAAGACCAAGAAAACTATTCAGCACAAGCCAAATTAAAACACAATTTGGTTGACAATTCAATTGAAAATAACGACAAGGTTTTTGACTATAAAAGAACTGCAAAGGCCTATTATTTATCGTTTACTCCAGATGAAATAATTACCCAATTCGACAATGGTTTTCTTCAAACCCCTTATTTACCCTATAAAGAAGGCGAAAACTATATATATCCTCCAGCATTGAGAAGTTTCTTTAAACTTGGAGTTAGCGACATGTTTAAAGATTACCGCTTAATTGGCGGCGCACGTTTAGATGTTAACCTTCAGGGAATAGAATACTTTGTTCAATACGATAATTTTAAAAAGCGCTTAGATAAAAGCTTTATGTATTACCGTAGTACACGTAAAGAAAACGATGGAGACGTAAATAAAATAAGAACCTCTACACAAGAGTTTAGGGGCATTTTAAAATGGCCCTTTAATGAAATGGCAAGCCTAAGAATGAACGCTTTTGTAAGAATAGATGAAGAATTTACATTGGCAACCAGCAGGCAAGCCATTGAAAATGCTGCAACTAACCATACTTGGGTTGGAGGAAAACTAGAATATGTTTTTGACAATACCATTCAAGATGGAATGAACTTAATGTATGGCCTTAGGTACAAGGTTTATGCGGAAACCTACTATGACTTTTTTGACAATGAAAACATGTTCATTTTTGGAGGAGACTTTAGGCATTATCAAAAACTATTTAGAACGCTAACGTGGTGTAATCGTTTTGCAATGGGAAGCTCTGGCCTTGGAAACGGCAAAGTGGTATATTTTTTAGGTGGAACCGAGAAATGGATGAGCCCACGTTTTGAACAAGATATAGCGGTTGACGAAGAAGTGAATTTTCTCTACAAATCTTTGGCGGCCAACCTGCGTGGATATCCACAAAACACCAGAAATGGCGCATCATACATGGTTCTTAATTCAGAACTTAGATGGCCGCTCTTCAGGTTCTTTTCTAACAAACCGCTTAAGTCTAAATTCATGGAGAATTTTCAGGTTATTGGCTTTGTTGATGCCGGAACAGCCTTTAATGGCTACTCTCCTTTTGACGAAAACAATGCATTCGACAAACGCATAATCAATTCAAAACCCTTGCGAATAGAAGTTTCAACCCTAAGAGACCCCATAATTGCTGGTTACGGTTATGGCGTAAGATCAACAGTTTTGGGCTATTATATAAGGCTAGACAGGGCTTGGAACAGTGAAGTAGGCATTGAGCCTGAAAAACTCTGGTACGTTTCGCTAGGATTTGACTTTTAAGTAAACCCATTTTCTAAATGAATGTTATACTGACATTTCTCACCTAATCTTAGAAAACTGTTTCAATAATTTTGCAGCATCCATTTTTAAAAGAGTGGATATCAACTAGTTTTTATATGAAGTACACGTCAGTAAGATTTGATAATGCGGTGAATAGGGAGTTTACCAAGGAGCTTATGCAAAGGGTAAACCAGTACTTTAAGTCTAACGAAGTATCAAGAAACGGCAACTTTAATATGTGGTTTAAAACCTTCTTTATGTTGTCGCTATATACAGTTCCATTTGTTTTTGTTGTAATGAATGTG
>JAGQWA010000296.1 GCA_020437725.1 Bacteroidota bacterium
TTTTTAACTTGTTAAACTGGCCATTTCCACGGTTTTGCATTACGTGAATTCCATCTAAATCGGTGTAGAAAAAGTCGAGTTTTCCATCAGTATTAAAATCAATTGTTTGCTGGGCCACAAGGTATTTGGGAACCGTTATAGCATTCGATTTTTTGAAGCTGAAGTTGCCGGAATGGGTATATAGATAGGCATCAGTGTTGCTCACTGTTTGCGGCGCAAAAAACAAGTCGGCTCTGTTTTGGCCATCAAACTGTCCGGTTATTCCGCCTTCTACCCTATTCACAGCATCAAAGGCATTGGGAAGCCAGCGGTCTTTGTGGGTGGTGTCTTGTTCAACCGCAACCAAATCATATTGGTTGGTTTTAAAATTAAAAGCCGCTGCTAAAACATCAATTAGTCCATCGTTATTCAAATCATCAATGCCGAATAATACTGCCGGTTGCCCAGCAAAATTCACAAAACTCTGAGTGAAATGTAGATTTCCATCGTTCTCATAATACCAGAAATAGTTGTTATAACCTTTGGGGTCAAGCAAAATGTCTTGGTCGCCATCATTATCAAAATCGGCCACTTCTATTTTATAGGTTGGGTCGCCAATGCTACCCACTTGAATTTTTGAAAAGGCGTCTTTTCCGTTGTTTAGCCACAAACCCAAGTCCCAAAAGCCATTGTTGTTTTTAAAAGCAACCAACACATCAGTATGGCCATCGTTGTTAATGTCAGTACTCTGCATAAAATCATAACCTGGCAGCGAATCGGCAATCACCTGTGGTGTGTAGGTTTTGCCATCATTGGTATAACAGAGCATATCAAAGCCGCTTTCAAAACTTGAAACCACGTCAGGTTTTCCATCGTGGTTATGATCAACAATGGCGGCAGACTGGCGACTGTCTAAACCGCTGCGTTTGTATTTTATGTATTGGTGGTTAAACTGTTGGGCACTTGCATTGGTGAAATAAAATGCGAGCAGTAATAGAGCGGCTAAGTATCTCATGGTGTAGGAGTTTACACAAATAACGTGATGATTTTGGGAATTATTAAACCAAGAACTAAGAAAGAGAACTAGCTTAATCTATAACTCCCCTTCTTAAACCCAACCACAACTTCAGTACCCTTTCCAATTTCACTTTCAGCCGATAGTGATATACCTAATTGAGCGGCAAATTCGCCAACAAGGGTTAGCCCAAGACCAAAGCCATGCTCATCTTCAGTGCCTTTGCTTGATGTTACTTGCTTTTTAAAAAGACGCTGAAGTTTATCGGGTCCCATTCCAACTCCATTATCAGAAATGGTGAGTTTTAACTCATTATTTATTTCGGCAAGTAAAAATCGAATTTCGCCTTTTGTTGATGCCACATATTTCACGGCATTGCTGGCCAGGTTTCTAACAATGATTTTCAGCATTTCAGCATCAGACTCAACTAAATAATGGCCATCAAATTGGGTTATAATAGATACCTGCTTCTTATCAATGAGAAGTTGGTATAATGCTATTGTTTGCTCAATGGTTTTATTAAAATCAACCCAATCAATATTTGGCTTAATGCCTTCTAACTGCGTTTTAGACCAAAACAAAAGATTATCAAGCATGCCGCTGGTTAAATCAACCTGTTGACCCAATTTGTTTAGATGCTTGGCAAATACTTTTTGGTCAAGCACATTTTGTTCATTCAGCTTTATTAAACCTGACAATGAGCCTAGTGGGGCTCTCAAATCATGTGAAACAACTGAGAGAATTCGCTCTTTTACCGAATTCATTTTAGAGAGTTTATCTCGCCGATTAGCCTGCCTAATGTTGTAAAATCTTGAAACCAAATACACCAAAAAGAAAGCAAAAATGGCATTGGGGAAGTACAATAGTCTTTCTACTTCGCCAAGCTGAGCCATTTCTTCGGTGTTGTACATTAAGTATCGGCAAATGAGCATTAAACCCAAAGTATAAGCCCAAACCAAATCGTTCCAACGCTTTTTTATAGTTGAAAGCAAAGAGCAAAACACCGCGCCTGCCACCAAATACATATGTGCGTTGCCAAATCGATAGAAATAAACATAACAAACCATAATGGCAGGCAACGACAAAAAGAAAAACCAAAAAGCCAAATCGAATCTATTGGCTCGGTTAAAAAGATAAGCCACCAAACAAAACCCAGCGGTAATAATATTTAAAATACTGTATTCGTAATAACCTGCCGGAATGGTGTAAACCAAGTAAAGTAAGCAAATGCCTATGCCCGACACAGCTATCAGACTAAGAATGAAATGATCCATTCTTTCTTCAAATGTACCCTGTGTGGTACCCAACCATTTTTTTATTTCACTCATATTGATATAGGTGTTAGCTGTTTCTCAAAAAAGAATGCTGCATTACTCTTTTTAAACCCAACCAACCACGAACGCTAACGCTAATTCTGCTGAAATGTAGATTTAAAGCCTACCGAGCTTGCTAGAATTCGTCTAATATTAAAAGAATCAACCGTTTCACTTAGAATCAATAAGTTGGGGTTTCCAGCAATGGGAACTTGGCTAATTACGCTTCTTGGCAAAAAACTCCTTCACCAAAGTGGCGCAATCGTTTTGCATAATGCCGCTGTCTATTTGAACTTTAGGCAATAGAATACCTGGTGAATAATTTGAGAAACCTTTTTTTGGATCGCTGGCAGCGTAAACCAGCTTGCCAATTTGTGCCCAATGAATTACTCCTGCACACATGGCACAAGGCTCAAGTGTAACGTATAAGGTGCAATCGGTTAAATACTTAGCCCCTAAGTATTCGCAAGCTGAAGTGATGGCAACCATTTCGGCATGAGCGGTAACATCATTTAGCCTTTCAACTTGGTTGTATCCAGCACCAATTATCTGATTCTCTGAAACCACAACTGCCCCAACGGGTACTTCATCTTCGTCAAAAGCTTGCAATGCCAAATTATAGGCTTTGCGCATGTAGTGGTCGTCGCTAAAAATGTTAAACTCCAAGGGCTTTTTACAATTTCATTGTTGAACAACATTAGCACTTTATTGGTTTTTCTTGTAAGTATTTAACACCTTAAAAAAGCATCTTTGGCTGCATATTCTCGTTTTAAAAATTATGGGTTGAATATTTGACCCATAATACAGACTTCCATCTATGCCGTTTACCTTAATAGAAAAGGTTGAAAAAACCACTGAGCAGCTTTGTATTCCATACGTTAAATACAAGTTGCACAACGGGTTAACTCTTATAGTTCATATAGATAACAGCAATCCTTCTGTGCATGTTGATATTACCTACCACGTGGGTTCTGGCAGAGAAGAAATTGGCAAATCGGGCTTTGCTCACTTCTTTGAGCACATGATGTTTGAAGGCTCAAAACACGTAGCCAATAATGAGCATTTCAAATTCATTTCTGAAGCTGGTGGCACCTTAAATGGCACTACCAACCGCGATAGAACCAACTATTTTGAAACACTTCCAAATAACGAGTTGGATTTAGCACTTTGGTTAGAAAGCGACCGAATGGGCTATTTGCTCGAAGCCATGACCGAAGAAAGCTTCAACAACCAATTAAGCGTAATAAAAAACGAGAAAGCACAGCGATATGAAAACCAGCCCTATGGCATGTTGAGTCAGGTTACACAAGAAAACCTGTACCCAATAAACCACCCATATTCCTGGACCACCATTGGCTACACTGAAGATTTAGACCGCGTTTCAACCAAAGACATGATGGCCTTTTTTAAACGCTGGTATGGACCAAATAATGCCACACTTACCATCGGCGGCGATGTTGATCTAGATGACGTTCTTGAGAAAATAGAAAAGTACTTCGGGGCCATTCCTTCGGGGCCAAAAGTTGAAAAGCCTGTTTATGATGCATTTGGCTTACCGTCAACCCGATATGTTTCTTACAAAGACCAAGTGCGGTTCCCAATGCTGCAGGTTACTTGGCCAACCGTAAAGGTTTATCATGAAGACGAAGCTGCTCTCGATGTGCTGAGCGATATTTTGGGCGATGGAAAAAATGCCCTTTTATACGCGCCATTTGTAAAAACCCAAAAAGCCGTTCAGGTTTTTGCCAGCAATATTTGTTATGAAGGTTCAGGTGAATTTAGGCTTGGCGTTTTGGCCTACCCTAACATTCATTTGGCTGAAGTAGAAAAGCAGATTCATGAAATTCTAGATGGGATTAACCAAAATGGAATTGCTGAAAGCGAAGTAGAGCGTGTTAGAAACAGATATTATTCTCAAGCGCTTTATAGCCTAGAAAGTGTAAAAAACAAAGTGAGCCGCTTGGCCAGCTATCAATTGTTTGCTCCTGAACTCAATTACATTCAAACCGATATTGACCGCTACAAACGGGTTACAGTTGGCGATGTAATGCGCGTTTTCAAAAAATACATTTACAAGCAAAATGCCTTAAACGTTAGCTTTTATTCAGAAGAGCACAAGAATTTGCTTCCAAAAACAGATAACCATTCGTTTACTAGAATGGGTCTTGAAAATATTAATCTAGCAACTGAAACCATTAATTCGCTCGGAATTGAAAATGATATAGACCGAACCATTAAACCAACTCC
>JAGQWA010000297.1 GCA_020437725.1 Bacteroidota bacterium
GAGCGGTAATAGAACTTGTTGCGCTTCCACTCTAAATAATCGTATTGACCTGAAGGAATGTAGGTAAAGTATTTACCCTGATTATTGTCTGACTTTGGAACCAATAAATCGAAGGTTATTAGTTCTTCTTCATCATGGTACTTAAGCGTAATTACTGCGTTTGAATTGCATTCAAGAACCAATCTGGTTTGCATGCCATTTTGGGTTTTTATAATTGGTTGACCAAAAGTTGGCAAGCCATTATCAATGGTTAAAATGTCAACCACTTTTTTATGACTAACGCCATTATTTCCATCCCAGCCTAGTAGAACATAATATTTCTCTGATTTTTTGGATAGAAACTTCTTTTTCTCAACCATGCCTAAATCATAATAATATGCACCATTCCAATCTTCATTATTGGTAATTGAAAACTCGCGCTCCAAAGAGTTGAGTTCTTCTTCAGGGCTTCCAGGTTCAAAATCTTGAGAACGATCAAAAAGTGGATGAATTTCAAGCGAATCAGGATTATTAACTTGAATTACACCGAAATATTTATATCGATTGTTAGGCAACTTTAAAATCCAAGTAAAAAGTTTAAAAGCGTTGTCTGGAGCAGCTAAACGAGACATGAACTTCAACGAATCAAAACTGTATTGGTATGAACCTTTTTCTACCAGAGCTGCTCTAAAAGCCTTTATGTAATCTCTTGATGCCTGTTGTCTAGTTAGTGAACTATGGCTATTAATCATAGAGTCGCCAATAACCATTAGTTTTTGCTCATGCTTAAACATGGCATCGGCATTAAAACTATTTTGACTATTTGCATTAAAAGAAATGCAAACTACAAATACAATAAATATAATTCTTTGAAAAATAACCATACCTAAAACCTTAATAAACAGACCCAACGATGGTTGAGTCTGTTTATTTTATGTTGTTGACTATAAGTATTCTACTACCAAAGCAGAAGCACCACCACCACCGTTGCAAATACCAACGGCGCCATATTTTCCACCTTTGTTTTTCATTACGTTTAACAGAGTAACAATAATTCTTGCTCCACTACAGCCAAGTGGGTGACCAATTGCCACGGCACCACCAAATGCATTTATTTTCTCTGCTGGAATGTTGAGTTTTTGCTGGTTGGCAATGGCAACTACAGAAAATGCCTCGTTTAACTCAAAGAAATCAATTTGATCCATGGTTAATCCAGCTTTTTGAACTGCTTTTTGAACTGCCGGTGTTGGTGCCGTTGTAAAATTTTCAGGCTCTTGAGCTGCATCTGCGTAGCTCACAATTTTGGCAATTGGGGTAAGGCCTAATTCATCACACTTTTCTTTACTCATTAAAACCAATGCGGCTGCACCGTCATTTAAAGTTGATGCATTGGCAGCAGTAACAGTACCATCTTTTTGGAAAGCTGGTCTAAGAGAAGGAATTTTATCAAACATCACGTTTTTAAATTCTTCGTCTTCTGAAACCACAATGTCTCCCTTTCTACCTTTAATAGTTACAGGAGTAATTTCAGCCTTAAACAAACCAGCTTCATGGCTAGCGGCAACTTTCTTGTAAGATTCTATAGCATAAGCGTCTTGATCTTCGCGGCTGATGTTGCAATCAACAGCGCATTTTTCGGCCGCATTGCCCATATGGTAATCATTGTAAACGTCCCAAAGGCCGTCTTTTATCATACCATCAGCCAATTGGGCATGGCCAAATTTATATCCAGAGCGAGCTTGCGGCACGTAATAAGGTACGTTCGACATGCTTTCCATTCCGCCAACTACAACAATATCGTTATCGCCAAGAGCAACCGACATGGCACCTAACATGGTTGATTTTGTACCCGAAGCACAAACTTTATTTACTGTTGTGCACGGTGTATTAATGCTAATTCCTGCTTTTAGAGCCGCTTGGCGAGCGGGAGCCTGACCAAGATTTGCTGACAAAACATTTCCAAAAAATACTTCTTGAACGGCTGACGCATCAATTCCAGCTTTTTCAATGGCGCCTTTAATAGCTGCAGCACCTAAATCTGTTGCTTCAACGGCCGAAAGACTTCCCATAAAGCTACCAATTGGAGTTCTGGTTGCCGAAACGATATAAACTTCTCGTGACATACGTTTTATTTTCTAAAATGATTAAATCTAAAATTGACTGCAAAGGTATTTAATGTAACCAGCAAAAAGACTTTAAGATTAGCTTCTACCTTTGTGTAGCTTCGTGTACTTATGTTAGGCAGAAAAAATACTTTTTCAAAACAAATTGTTTTTAGATACTTATATGCAGCAACAACGCTTCTAATTATTCTTAGTTTAATACCGTCTGGGCAAAAGTTTAAGTACCATTATAGCCTTGGCAACGCATGGGTTTATGATGATTTATATGCTCCTTTTGCGTTCTCATTAATTAAAACTGAAGAGCAACTAAACACTGAAAAACGAGAAATAAAAGAAAATTTTATTCCTTTTTATAGGCTAGACACAGGCATATCAAACATTGCTATTGCAACCTATGATGAGCTTGTTAACGAGGCCGCAAACGAAATTAATGAAAGCGATATACGGTTAATTTCAGCTTATAAATTAGCAGGAAATAACATTATAAAAAGCATTTATAAACGTGGATTATTAAGGCTTGCAGGTGAACATAAGAACTATACCGATGGCAATATCATTAAACTTTTAATAGGAAACGAAGTACAAAATGGAGGAAGACCACAAGCTATTCGCACATTTTATCAACTAGATGAATTAAAAACTAGCATTGTTGCGCTAACCACAAAATATCAAAAGCTTGACCAAACGGCGCTTAAGAATATGGTTCTTTCGTCGTTGCAACCCAATATTTACTATGATGCTCAACGTTCTGAACAAGTTTTATCTGGCTCATTATCAGCAATTACAAAATTATCTGGAGTAATTTCTGCCAACCAATTAATTATAAGTAAAGGTGCGCCTGTTACCCAAATAGAATTTGCTCGGCTAGAGTCTCTAAGAGCACAATACAGCAACTTGGCCAAAGAAGATGGTTATGGTTTACATCTAATTGGCTATATCATTTTAGTAGTTTTTATCTTTATTATCTACATTGGTTATATTCAACTTTTTCAAATAGAATTAATTACCAAAAACAGGCGGTTATTACTGCTTTTGCTAAACATTGTATTTTTTGTATTGCTTACTCGTTTCGCGCTAATTACCGATGAAGTAAGCCTTTTTCTGGTGCCGTTTTGTATTGTTCCAATAGTTACCCTTGCCTTTTTTGACTATAAACTGGCTCTCATTACACATATTGTGGTAGTGTTAATTGTTGGTTCGTTTATTAATTCGAACGAGGCCAAGTTCATTATTATTCAATTGGTAGCAGGTTTTACCGCCATACTTTCAATGAATAGGGTACAATACCTTTCTAAATTCTTTATATCAAGTTTGGTAGTTTTAGCAGCCTACATTATAGCCAATTTTGCCTTCGATTTAACCGAAATTTCTAGTTTTAAAGAGCTTAATTTAAAAGACTATTTGTGGCTTGTAGGCAATTTTGTACTAACGCTTTTGGCCTATCCCCTAATTTATGCTTATGAGAAAATATTTGGCTTTGTAAGCGATATTACCCTTGTTGAATTAGGCGACGTAAATAAAAAATTGCTAAGGCGATTATCCGTTGATGCGCCAGGCACTTTTCAACATTCATTACAAGTTGCAAACCTATCAGAATCTGTAATTAATAAAATTGGTGGAAGGGCTTTACTAACCCGTGTAGGTGCCTTATATCATGATATTGGCAAACTTTCTAACCCAGAATATTTTATTGAAAACCAACGCTATAACAGTAATCCGCATCAAAATCTTACAGACGAAGAAAGCGCTAAAATGATTATCTCACATGTAAGCGAAGGCGTAAAATTGGCAAAATCTAATAACCTACCCCCTGTAATTATCGACTTTATTAGAACCCATCATGGCGAATCTAGAGTGGAATATTTCTACAGAAACTACTTAAAGAAAACGAATCAAGTAAATATAGACGATTCTAAATTTAGATATTCTGGCCCAAAACCTGACACAAGAGAAATGGCCGTTGTTATGATATGTGATTCTATTGAAGCGGCTACTAGAAGCCTTCAAGACAAAACACCTGAAAAAATCTCATCTATGATAGATGGTATCATAAACAGTAAATTATCTGACCATCAATTAGACAATGCGCCCATCACTTTGCAAGAAATATTTAAAATGAAAGTGCTTTTAAAAGATCTAATTAACAGCATGTATCATGTTAGAATTGAGTACCCCGAAGAGCAAAAAGTGGCTGAATAATGCTAATAATGCAATTTTAAGTTTCCTTATTGTTTGAACCATTAGTTGTAGAACTATATATTTACCCCGCATTTGTGTTAAATAACTATGGAAGACAACAACGAACAACTACCTGGTGGTGTAGTGCACACACAACGAATTAAGGCCGGCAAGAGAACCTATTTTATAGATGTTAAGCAAACTCGACAAGATGATTATTTCATTGTTTTAACGGAGAGTAAAAAGAAAGTAATTGGCGA
>JAGQWA010000298.1 GCA_020437725.1 Bacteroidota bacterium
CACTGATTACCAACTAAGATTTCATTTATTCCATCGCCATTTATATCTTTTATAGTTGAAACAGAGATGCCAAACATGTCTCCTATGTCCAACGCTGAGTTGAAACCGTTTTTTCCTTCAGAAATAATAATATGTTCATTGCAGAGCCATTGGCTTGGGTCTTGTGCAAAAATTCTTAGTGTTAAAATCAAAACTCCAAGTAGAAATAGACGATTCATAGTAATTCTAGTTATAAATTTCCGTAAATGTAAAATAAATATTTTTCTAACGTGTAAAATGGGCGCCTAAAAGTATGATTAATATTGCCTGATTTCTAAATATAATGAGTTTAGCTACCCCCCCCATTTTAATTACAGGCGCGCATAGATCAGGTTCTACCTGGGTGGGGCAAGTATTGGCAAAGGCTCCTAGATGTGGCTATTTACACGAACCGTTCAATCCTATTTATCCGCAAAACAGAAAGGCAGCCTTCAATAAATGGTTTTTACACATAGGGCATCATAATGAGCTAATTTACAGAACCCCAGTAAGCAATATACTTAAGTGGAAATACGATGCTTGGGCAAAATTGGGCGACACAAGAAGCCGGTTTAAAAGACTCATGTGGTTAAAATACAACTGGATTTATGCCAAGAATAGAGGTAGACAAGTAATCATGAAAGATCCAATTGCCCTTTTTTCAACCAAATACATAGTTGAAGAATTTGGTTCAAAAGCGTTGATTTTGGTGAGACATCCTGCTGCATTTGCCTACTCTCTTAAACGTAAATCATGGATGTTCCCTTTCATTGATATTCTTAGCCAAACCGAGTTGGTTAATGACCATTTCCTTAGCTATAAGGAGCAATTAACTGATTTTACCAAAATGGAATATCCCATATTAGAACAAGCGGCGTTACTATGGAACTTAATGTACACCTACGTTCAAAATATAGCCAAAGAAGAAATAGATGGGGTTTTTATTAAGCTACACGAAGAAATTTCAACTAATCCTGATTCTGAATTTGAAGCCATTTTCAAGGATTTGCAACTAGAGTTTAATGATGATGTTAGAAGGTTTATTAAAGAATCATCGGGCATGGGAAATGCCAAAGAAACAAAAGGTGCAGAAGAAAATTTAAAACGCAACAGCAGAGAAAATGCGTGGTACTGGCGCAATAAATTGTCGAATGAAGAAATTACACTTGTAAAAGAGCTTACCAAAAAGGTTTGGCCTTTTTACTATAAAGAAGAAAGTTGGCATGGGGGTAATTAGGCGCCAAGGAATTAAAAATTCCATTTACAACTACTTGGGCGTAGGCCTTGGCTATATAAATATGGCACTTATAATGACCAATGTTTTGTCGGCTGAAGAATATGGATTGCGCGGGGTTATTTTTAGACTGGGTTCATTTTTCTCCATGGCTGCACTTCTAGGAACTGCAAACATTGTAAACCGATATTTTCCGCATTTCAAAAACAAAGAAACCCGTCATGGCGATTTGCTTAGTTTCATTCTCACCTATTTGGGAGTGGGAATTATTTTGGGAGCCATTCTTACCATTGCGTTAAAATCATTTGCGTTTTCTTCTTACAGTAATGTGCCATTTCTGTTAGATTATTACTATGAAATAATACCTTTTGGAGCTTCGCTTGCACTTTTTGAAGCACTAAGTGCTTATTGCAGGGTTTTATTAAAGTCAACAGTGCCTGTTTTTGTAAGAGAAGTGGGTGTGCGAATACTCACTACCATTTTGCTAGGCTTATTGGCATGGGGAATAATAGACTTTAACCAATTCTTTTTAGCCTATTTATATAGTAACACTGTTGGAGCCTTTGTTTTGGCAGGTTATCTGGTAAAAATTGGTGAATTCAACATAAAACTCCGAATTAGTTTTTGGCGGTTCCCCATGTTTATTGAAATGGTAAAATTTGGCACATATACCATGTTCAATGCTTCTATTAATATGGTGGTTAGAATGACCGATATGCTAATGATAACCTACCTAATGGTTGGTTTGGCGCCAGCCGGAATATACGACTTCGGAATGCTCATAGCCAATATAGTAATGGTGCCTGCAACCAGCCTGCGCCAAATTGCATCGCCCATAGTTGCTGATGCTTTTAAGCGCAACGACATGAAACAACTGGCTGATATTTACAACAAGACCAGCACAACCCAATTAGTAGCAGGGCTTTTCATTTTTTGCATAGTTGTTCTTAATCTTCCATCTCTGCTTTTGGTAATGAAATCTGATTTTGCACAGGCCGAATATGTGGTTTATTTAATGGGCATTACACGAATATTCGATATGGCTTCAGGCATGAACAATAGACTTATAATGGAGTCGAAATACTACAGAGCCACGTTGGTTTTTAACTTGATTTTAATGGTTTTGGTAATTCTCACCAACTGGTGGTTTATTCCAATCTATGGTATTACCGGTGCAGCTTTGGCGTCTGCCATTTCGGTTATGATTATTATTCTTGCCAAAATCGTTTTTGTGTACCGTGTATTTGGCTTCAACCCTTATGATTTCGATACCGTAAAATCAGTAATAGTGGCAGTAATTGCTCTGGGCGCCATTTACTTTCTACCAATCATAGGCAATGTGTTCGTTGACATTGGTTACCGAACTACCCTGTTTGTGCCACTTTATATAATCTTGGTTTACAAGCTAAAAATTTCAGAAGACATTAATAAGTTGGCTGAACCTTTTGTTGGGAAGGTTTTGGGGAGTGCGAAATGAAAAACATTAAATAAAATTTAGCCCTTTGATTATCAAACTGAGCTCAGTTAAGTATAGGAATCAGATCGAAAAAAACATCTAAAACAACAAAATAATAATGAAAATACTTGCATTATTTATTTTATTAAGCTTAGGCGTCATTTTGTTGATTATTCAAATGTCAAACAAATCTAGGTCAGATAACGATCTATTGTCTGAAAATCAGCTTTTTGCCAAGATAGGACAAAAGTATCAAGTCGAGTCAGTCAATTTTGGCCGTAGGGGATTTCTAACCGTTGAACTTTCAAAAAATGACTCATTAATTAAAGTCGATATGAGTGACTACATTGGTTCTAACAATTTCACATTTTATCAGAATACTGAAAACGGGGATACACTTTTGATTGATGGTAGGGATATGATTTTAATAAATAATGACACTGTTTTTTATCGAATTGAGACCCACTAGTAATATCTCAGATTTTCATCATTTGTATGCGTCTTTGACTTAATCAGCCAAATTGTAATACCCCATATTAATATAATCCTTAAACAAGTTAAAAATTTAACGCGCTCAAATTTGATAGCCAAATGCAATTTTTTTTAATTCGAAAACCTGTCAGGATTAAATCTACACTAAAGCTCTAAAAGCATTTGCAAGTGGCACTACTTGGCTCATTCAATCCTGACAGGTTTATTGTAAGGATGATTGTTTGGTTAGTCTATTTGAGTTCAAGGCTAATTATGCCGATCAATTTTCATGACAAATGCGATACGCATTAAAACCAAAAAGAGCAACACCGCTCTCGCACTGTTGCTCTTTCTGAATCTGCTCCCCGGGCTGGATTCGAACCAGCGACCAATGGATTAACAGTCCACTGCTCTACCACTGAGCTACCGAGGAATTTCGGTCACTTTTTCATTAAGTGGGCGCAAATGTAATTTGATTTTCTATTCGTGCAAATCCTGTGTCAATTATTTTCAATAAAAAATGAAAATGAATCAAACTGCCTTATTCCATTGCTGATTTGCCATCTTTGCAGCGTTAAAATTTAGACCGTATAAATGAGCTTGTTAACTATTGGTTCTGTAGCATTCGATGCCATTGAAACACCTTTCGGAAAAACTGATAAAATTGTTGGTGGCGCCGGTACATATATTTCATTGGCTGCCTCATATTTCACTTCTAACGTCAATTTGGTTTCAGTGGTTGGGGGAGACTTCCCAAAAGAAACCATTGCACAATTAAATAAGAAGGGTATTAATACCAAAGGGCTTCAGGTGCTCGAAGACCAAAAAACCTTTTTCTGGAGTGGTAAGTACCACAACGACCTTAACTCTCGAGATACATTGGTAACTGAGCTAAACGTGCTTGGCGAGTTCGATCCAATAATTCCTGCTGAATACCAAGACGCAGAGTTTTTAATGTTGGGCAACCTTTCGCCTGATGTGCAACTTAAAGTAATAGAAAGACTCAACAACCGACCAAAGCTTGTGGCCATGGACACCATGAACTTTTGGATGGACATTGCACTTGACGACTTAAAGGCTGTTCTTAAGCGTATTGATCTTCTAATTATAAACGATGAAGAGACCCGCCAACTTAGTGGAGAATATTCATTGGTAAAAGGTGCTCGCAAAATCATGGAAATGGGGCCTAAATATTTAGTGGTGAAGAAGGGCGAGCATGGTGCCTTGCTTTTTAAGCAAGACCAAGTGTTTTTCTGCCCTGCGCTTCCTTTAGAAGAAGTATTTGACCCAACCGGTGCTGGCGACACGTTTGCAGGAGGCTTTATTGGATACATTGCCAAAACCAAGG
>JAGQWA010000299.1 GCA_020437725.1 Bacteroidota bacterium
AAGTGAGTTTGGCGCTACTTCTACAGATTATTATCACCCAAATTGGAAAGGAAGTGTTGGCATTATTCCGGCGTTTAGCCGCACATTTTGCGGCCAATGCAATAGAATTAGAATAACGGCAACAGGCCAGTTAAAAACCTGCCTTTACGATAATGGCGTTATGGATTTAAGAGAGCTGGTGAGAAGCGAACGCGCTGATGATGAAATTCTAAACGAAATGAAAAAGGCATTTGGCAACCGTGCGGTTAATGGTTTTGAAGCCGAAAAGCAACGTAACGGAAAGGAGATTGTAGATTCAATGGCAACAATAGGCGGATGAGCGATTTTTCTCACATAAATGAAGATGGCCAACCACACATGGTTGATGTTTCTGAAAAGCAGCCCACACAGAGAACGGCCGTGGCACAATGTCAAGTAGAATTAGGGGCTGAATTGCTAGGTAAATTGAATAATGATGAACTGCACTTAGCAAAAGGCCCTGTTTTTCAAACAGCCATTATTGCTGGTATTATGGCGGCCAAGCATACCGCTCAACTTATACCCATGTGCCACCCTCTACCAGTTGAGCATGTGCACATTACAATAAAACCAGTTTCTGAAACTGCTATTTTAATTGAAGCACAAGTAAACGTGCAAGGCAAAACCGGTGTTGAAATGGAAGCACTAACCGCCACCAGCATTGCCGCGTTAACGGTTTACGACATGTGCAAAGCAGTAAACAAAGCCATTGTAATTAAAGAAAATAAGCTTGTAAAGAAAACCGGCGGTAAGAGCGATTTTAAGGCTCAGTAACAAGATTTAGTCTTCCGCGTTTTCTAAAAATCTTTGACAATCCACGTCTTTTATCGCTAAACACAGGGCTAGTGGCTAGTGGTTGAACAACTCCGCAAGTGTTTTTGCAGTAAGAGTTGGCACCTATGCTGCTTCCACCACTCAAAACAAACGCTGATTTTGTTGAGTAAATCACATCGCCAGCTACGATAAGTTCAACGCCCTTGGCCAACTCAATTTTCTTCTCAACCAATAAATCTCCATTTATAGTAGTGTCGGCCGTAAAATATTGGGTTGAAAATGTATCTCTTGGCAGTTTTGCGATCCAAATACCACGGCCAAAAGTGGCTGCAGCAATGGTTTCGGTGCATTCGTCTATTTCAAGGTCAGTAACTTTTACAACCGGAAAATTGGCATTAAAACAAAGCCATTCACTATTTGCATTTGTGGGGTCTTCGTTTACGTAAATGCCAACATCTGTTCCGGCATATAAAAAGCCGGTGTAAGGGTCTAATTCAAGTTTATTTACAGGGTAATTGGGTAAACCTTTATCAAGAATTATCCATCCCAGGGTGTCGTTTTTAACGTTGGAATGATACAAAACCTTGGTTGTTCCAGTCTGCACATTGTCCATGTAGCTTAGCCATATGGCATTAGTTGATGTGTGCGAAACTTCAATATCGGCAATGCCTTGCCAAAGATTTTTTGGGCAAATTTTAGAAGCAGTTAAAAGGGCAGATAGGTCTATCCATTCTGCCGACTCACTGGTTGGATTTTCAATTCGATAAAGTCTATTGGTTTCATTGCCCGAACGCTTATCGGTAGCGATGTACATTATGGTGGTGTCGGTTGGTGCCAAGCGCATGGCACTCATTCGGTGGCCGGTTTTATCTAATTCGGCTGGTCGGTTTAGCACAAATTTGCTGGCCTTCCACTCACGGTTGGGGTAATTAAACATTACCAAGTTGCCTTTAACGTACTCAGTAGTATTGCCATCTCCATCTTCGTCAATATCATCTCGTTGTAATTGGTCGCCGGCATATCCGCCTTTGCCCGACGCATAAAAGGCATAGAAAATGGTGCCGTTTCGGTTTACTTCAGAAATATAATCGCGACCAACCGCGAAGGCAGTTCCATTGTTTTTAAAGTTGCCATTGGCAAGTGAGTATTTTCTTAAATGGGTGTTGTTGCCAGCATAAAGAATAGCGTTTTTGTTATCTACTTCGCTGTCGTATCCATCGCCTACGTGGTCCCTGGCCCATTTCATTTGTTCAGGAAAATTTCCGTTACCATCAATAGGAGTGCCAATAAAATGGCTGTAAATAATGCCTAAATCTTGGGTTCCACCGCCTACAAAGCCGTGTAATCCACTGCTTGCAAGGCCAAAGAACTGGGTTAGGTTCAAGCCAAAGCCATTTTTGTTTTCCCACACCAAATGGCCTTTTTCATTCATGGTTCCTAGAGAAATTCCACCATCATGGGCTGAAATAAGCATCATCTTGCCTTTCATTTTTCCAATATCCCAATCTCTAACATCTACGTGCTGGTTATAGGCCATTCGTCGGGCTTCAATTCGGGTTTCGTTGGTGTCGTTTAAATTCATTTGGTAGGGGTCAACACTAGCCAAAAAAATCAGGTCGTGGTTTGTGGTAGAAAACTCAATATCAGTTAACCACCACGAAGTCTTTTTGCCATTAATCTCTTTGCTTATCCATTTTCGGTTGGTTTCGGTAATGTTATCACAAACAAAAAGTCGGTTTTGCACTTGGGCACCTATGCCAATTGCCGCCAGTCTGTTAGGGTTGCTGGCTGAAATAGCAAAATCAACACGCTCATATTTTGTGTTTCCTTCCGAATCGCAGGCATTGGGCAATTCAGTAGTTATGTCGTTCCAGGTTTTTCCGCCATCATTAGAAAAAACCAATCGGCCACCGCCATCTTGCAAGGCAGTGTTTTCACCGTTTTCTGATGTAGCAAATACCAAATTGGGTTTTGTGGGATGAAAAAGCAAATCGTTAAAAAAGGGCCTACGATAGGTTTTGTTCTTTTTGGCTTTGGTGTAAACCAAACTGAAATGCTCGCCACCGTCAATTGAATGATAAATTTCATTTCGAGATAGGGCAACTACCACTTTGGGGTTACCCGGTTGAAAACGAACCCTAAAAGCCGGAAGAGTATTACCTTTTTCATCAGTGTATAAACTGGTTGAATACCAGGTTTTTCCGCCATCTAAAGTTTTTATTACCCCCAACCCATAGTCTAGCAAAAAATTAGGACCAAGACCTGTTGCCAGTAGCATTTCATTTGGATTATCAGGGTTTATGGCCAAATCAATTGCCCCAATTCCGGCTAGTCTAGATGTGCATGTAACACATTCCCAAGAAGGGGAGTCGGCCATAAAATTGGTGGTTTTCCAAAGGCCAGCAAAGTCGGTTCCCGCGTAAACGGTATTAAAACTTTTGTCAGAAAACGAATCGATAAAAGCGGTATTAACCCGCCCCATTGAACCTTCCTGAGTGATGTTCTTTTGGTGCGAAACGCTCTTCCAACTATTTGGCCCATTAATTGGGTATTTTTCGCAACCATTGCAAATGGTTGGTAAATTTTGGTTTTGGCTAAATGCGCCTTGGTTAAATAGTAGAAATGCACATGAAAGTATCCAGTAGGTTGCCTTTTTCATATTCTCAAAAGTAGCTGGCTAATCTAACCATCATAATTTTAAGGTTGCTTATAATGGCATTGGGATTAACAAAAAAATAAGCCAACTTTGAGCATAGAAAAATTGCCGAAATGAACAGAGTTTGGGTGTACCAAGCCAACAGAAAGTTGAGCGTGAACGAACAAGAGAAGGTAAATGCCTTCATGCAACATTTTATAGCCAATTGGAAGGCCCATGGAGCCAAGTTGAATGCTGATTACGAGTTGTTGCATGGTTTATTTCTGGTAATTAAGGTTGACGAAAGGAGCCAAGAAGCAACGGGCTGTTCTATTGACGAATCGGTACACGCACTAAAAGGTCTTCAACAAGAATTGGGTATCGACTTTTTTAACCGCCAACGAACCGCTTTTGAACTTAACGGTGAAGTAGAAGAATGCAGCTTGGCAGAGTTTAAAGCAAAAGCCCAAGCTGGAGAAATTACAGGAGATACAATGGTGTTTAACAATGCCATATCAACCCAAGAAGAATACGAAAGCAACTGGAAAATACCGGCTAGCCAAAGCTGGCATAATAGGGTTTTGGCATGAGAATATTGACCATTATTTGCTGTGTGGCACTTTTAGTTGGCTGTTCAGAATCTAAGAAACAGGATGCCAACCATGCCAACGAGCACATGCACCAAAGCAGTTTCGAAGAATTGGTAGAAAGGTTTGAAGACCCTGAAAGAGCCACCTGGCAAAAGCCTGAATTGGTTATTAATTTAATGAATATAAATACCGGCCAAACCATTGCTGATATTGGTGCTGGAACTGGCTATTTTTCTTTTCCAATAGCAAAAAGGGGAGCCGAAGTGGTGGCTATTGATGTTGATGAAAAGTTTCTGCAATACATCACACAAAAAAAAGATTCGCTTCACAAAGTAGAAATAAGGCTTTCTGAATATGACGATCCGCTTTTGGCCTTGCATGAAGTTGACAAAGCATTAATGGTAAACGTAGCTCACCATATTGAAAAACGCGCTAAGTATTTTAATAAGGTTCGCAAAGGTTTAAAAGTGGGCGGAAGCTTTTATATAGTTGATTTTAAAC
>JAGQWA010000029.1:0-4132 GCA_020437725.1 Bacteroidota bacterium
TGTTGTATTGGGGCGTAAAAGTTTGCCCAAATACACTAGCACATGTAAAAAGAAATACAGCCACAAAAGCGGTGTATTTTTTACTTGTGCCAAGAGTCGCTAGACTCTGTTTACGAATGAAATCGTAAACCCGAGTAAGATTTGACCTCATAGTTTGGAAAGTTTGTTAATGAAATGTTAGATTGTTAAGTATCGAAGATGCAATATTGGTTTCAATAGTTGCACTATCATAAAAAAAAGTTTAAGGTTTTTATAAAGTCTTTTATACTTCATAAAGCAAAAAAAGGCGGATGGTTTTGCCATCCGCCTTTTGGTATATCTTAAAAATATATTCTAAGTATGGTGTGTAAGAGATTCTTCTAGGTAAGGGTGGTTTTTTGGAACTACCGGTGCTTTTGAGTAAGACCTTGTAACAACCATAAGGAACAGGCCTAAAAAGAATAGGAAGAAACCAATTTCGGGTAATCCAAAACCAGGGGATGCTGCATGATCAGGCATTCCCTCAATATGTAAGTGCGATACATGATTTGAAAGTTTGAAAGCCCCAGGAGCAATTAGCAGATAAAAATCAATCCACTTGGCCACGAAAATGATACCAGCTAGTGTAAGAATTATGGAATTCTTTCTTTTAGCTTCTCTGGTCATAAAGATTAAAAACGGTGCAGCAAAGTTGATGATTAGGTTAATGTACCATAACCATTTGTAACTGGCTTCTCCTTCTAATCTTCCCCATCTAAGCAAGTAGTATGGTGTTTCTTCAGGAACGTTTGCATACCAAATAAGTAGCAATTGCGAAACGAAGATATATGCCCAGAAAATTGAGAATCCAAATGTGAATTTTGAAGTATCGTGTTGGTGGTTGGCATTAAACCAAGGCAAAACATTAATGCCTTTTAGGTAAATACCGGCCACGTTTAAGAACACAAAACCCATAACTAGAATTGATGCAAAAACGTAAACGGCATAGATAGTACTGTACCAATGCGGCTCAATAGACATTACCCAGTTAAAGATGGCAAAGCAGAAAGAAAAAGCCCAAAGCCACATAAAAGCGGCAGAGAATTTATAAGACTTCCAGAAGTACTTAACACTTCCTTCTTTTTCTTGATCTTCCTTTAAAGAATATTTTCTAAGCACCATAGCACCACCAAACCAAACAACTAAGGCAAACGCTATAAGGCCAAAGTAAAAAGTGTCATTTAAGAAAGACTCTTTTCCTTGAAGTATGGTATCATGCTTCACAATATCATCAATTGCCCATTCGTAAACATATTCTTTACCAAATAGGCCAAGAACAATCATACCCAATAAACCAACAACTATGTAGCTCGACATGGCTTCTGCAACTCTCTTTAGAACCACATACCAGCCCGCATGAGCCACATAAGAAATGGCAATTACCACGGCACCAAAAATGCCAAGGCCAAAAAAGTAAAAATTGTTAATTAAGAAGCTTGACCAAACTCGGGTAGGGTCGTTTACAAAAAAACTTAAACCTGCTAGAACAGCACCAACCGCTAGGGCCGCCATGCTCATCATTTTAAGCTTTGAAGATGGTTGAAATGTAAGTGTCATTTCTCTATAGTTTCTTTCTACTATTAAATCCTAATTTCTATTCTTAACCATGTGATGCGTCGCCATGCTCAGCATTTTCAGTTGGTTCTTCTTCAATTATTACCTCTACATTACCAGCTGAATCGGCATCACTATTGTCACCAATAGTTTCTGTTTGAATCGGCTCTGTAGATGGTGAAGCAAGCGCATTGCGTTCAGCAACTGTTGTTACTTCATAAGCTTTGTCAGATAGTTGAAGTGTTTTTACCCAGTGTACAATTTTCCATCTCTGATCTGGAGATAATTGCGAAGCATGTGGCCCCATTGCACCTTTACCGTAAAGTATGGTATGATAAATAGATCCTTCAGTTCTATCTTTTAAGCCTGTGTAATAAGCTTGTGGAGCGAAGCCAACATCAGCTAATTTGGTTTGGCCTCCGCCTGTTTCATTGTGGCAATGGTCGCAATAAAGATTATACAATCTTTTACCTTCCATTAAGGTAAAATCATTAAGCTCAATTGGGTTTTTTAATTGTGCACTTGCTTGTTCTCTGCCTGCATCACTAGGATCAAATTCCTCATAGTAACCTAATTTTCCGCGTGCAATAGTGCCAGCTACGGGGGTAAGAACATTGCTGTTAACAGCTCCATTATAGTCGTTATGGGGCATTGAGTTTTTATACCAAGAAGTTGCTTCAGGGTCGGTTACCTGGCTCAAAGGTTCATATGGCCAAGAATGATACATGGCCGGAGCATACTCAAATCCAGCGTTATTTGGGTTATACAGAGGCGAGTCGGGGTGGCGACTGTAACTGCATGATGATACCACAAAAACAGCTGTAATTAGTAAAAGAAAATAGGTATTACGCATGTTCATTTACTTCATTTTAATAGGTAGTGGTGCAGGGCCATTTTGCTCTAAGTACTCGTCTTGGCGAGTTTCTATAGCACCGGCTTCCTTCAAAATATTATTAATGTCGTCTGTCATAGAATCAGCTTCCACCAAAACCACAAAATGGTGGCTGGTAGCATGGGGGTCATAAATTTTTGGTTCAAATCCTGGTAAAAGCATACTTCTGAAAAAGAAAGTACCTACCATACCAAGTGAAGCAAAAAGAACAGTTAACTCAAAAGTTACAGGAATAAAGGATGGAATGGCGATTGGCGGCTTTCCACCAAAGTTATTTGGCCAGTCAATACCTTGCATATAAACTTGAACCGAAAGACCTGTTAAAAATCCAAGCGCACCAAAAATGAATGCAGCAACTGCAAGATTTGATCTTGGTACGTTCAATATTTTTTCAATACCATGAACAGGAAAAGGGGTAAACGTATCAAGCACGTTTAAGTTCTTCTCTTTAACAAAGCGCAGGCCTTGAAGAAACTTATCATCGTCGTCGAAAACGCCAACTACGCAAGGTGTTCTTTTTAATAAAGGCATATTCTTAACTTCTTTATTCTTATTAGTGTACTTCTTTCAATAATTCTTCAACAGACTTTCTGTTATATCTGTCTCGTTGATATTCATAATCGTCGTTCCAAGTAATGTCTGATTGAACAGCATTACCATTAAGAGCGGAACGATCTTTACCTTTTTGTGTCATCTTGTAAATACTCTTCACTTCAGCAACGGCAATCATTGGTAAGTATTTAGCAAACAAGAAGAATAGTGTAAAGAATAGTCCAAATGAACCAACCAAAATCATGAACTCAACTATGGTAGGGGTGTAGTATGACCAGCTTGATACTAGGAAATCTCTATGCAAAGACGTTACAATGATTACAAAACGCTCGAACCACATACCGATGTTTACAAATATTGATATAATGAACATTACAGTTGGTGATGTTCTCATTTTTTTGAACCAGTAAATCTGTGGAGAGATTACGTTGCAAGAAATCATGGTCCAATAGGCCCAAGCGTAGGGACCAGCAACCCTGTTGGCGAATGTAAACCACTCATATTCGTAACCAGAATACCATGCCATGAAAAGCTCCGTGCCATAAGCAATACCTACAAGCGTACCTGTAAGCATAATAATCTTGGCCATTTGCTCTAAGTGGTTGATGGTAATGTAAGCTTCTAACTTCATTACTTTTCTTACCACAATAAGGAGCGTGTGTACCATACCAAATCCTGAGAAGATGGCACCCGCAACGAAGTATGGTGGGAATATGGTGGTGTGCCAACCTGGAATTACCGAAGTGGCAAAGTCAAAAGATACAATGGTGTGAACTGAAAGTACAAGTGGCGTTGCCAAACCTGCAAGAATTAGCGATACCAATTCAAATCTGTTCCATTGTTTCAAAGAACCTGTCCAACCTAATGAGAAAAACCCATAAAGGAATTTCGCAATTTTACCTTTTGCTCTGTCGCGTACAAGGGCAAGGTCAGGAATAAGACCACAATACCAAAATACCAACGATACGGTTAGGTAAGTTGAGATAGCAAAAACGTCCCATAATAGTGGTGAGTTGAAGTTTGGAAACATGGGTCCAAAATCATTTGGAACGTATGGTAAAATCCAAAAACCAACCCAAGGCCTACCAGCGTGTATAAGCGGGAATTGACCCGCAC
>JAGQWA010000029.1:4145-16774 GCA_020437725.1 Bacteroidota bacterium
GTCATGGCCTCGGCAGAACGGTTAATTGCTGTTCGCCAATATTGTCTAAACAATAAGAGAACGGCAGAAATAAGCGTACCGGCGTGACCAATACCTACCCAAAATACGAAGTTGGTAATGTCAAACCCCCAGTTAACGGTTTTCTGAAGGCCCCACATACCAATACCATTAAAAACGGTAAGTAGTACGCCAGCAGCAAAAATTCCTAAAACAAGGGCTGAAATGGTGAAAGCACCTAACCAGCTTAACGACGGCTTTTCTTCAATAGGACCAATTACTTCATCAGAAATCTGCTTAAAAGTCTTCTTTCCTAGAATTAACGGTTCCCGTAACGGCGATTCGATCATCTTAAATTACTTTTTCCCTCAATTATTATTAATGAGTATCTTCAGCATGCGTTTCTGCATGTGCAGTCTCTTTTGATTTCAATTTTGTGTTTCTAACCAAAGTGGTGTAGTAAACAGAGTTGTCTGTATTCAATAGCTCAACAATTCTGTAAGACAAGTCACCTTCAATGATTTTGCTCACTTTGCTTTCCTTGTTGTTCATGTCTCCAAAAGTGATAGCACCAGTAGGGCAAGCATCTTGACATGCTGTTCTTACATCGCCATCAACAAGTGCTCTGTTTTCTGCCTTGGCAGTAAGCTTAGCACCTTGAATACGTTGAACGCAGAAAGTACATTTCTCCATAACACCACGAGCACGAACGGTTACGTCTGGGTTTAACACCATTCTGCCGTATTCGTTGTTCATGTTGAAGTTGAACTTATCATTATCGTAATAAGCAAACCAGTTGAATCTACGCACTTTGTAAGGGCAGTTGTTTGCACAATATCTTGTACCCATACACCTGTTGTAAATCATTTGATTTAACCCTTCTGAACTATGGTTTACAGCATTTACTGGGCAAACATTCTCACATGGAGCGTTATCACAGTGCTGGCACATTAACGGTTGGAAAGAAACAGTTGGATTTTCTGTGTTAAGAATTGGATCTTTTTCTTCTTTACCGTCTTCGCTGGCAAAATAGCGGTCAATGCGAATCCAGTGCATTTCCCTTCTATTAAGCACTTCTTTCTTGCCTACTACTGGTATGTTGTTTTCAGCTTGACATGCAATTACACAAGCATTACAACCAGTACAGGTGTTTAAGTTTACAGTTAAACCCCAGTGAATGGCTTTGTAATAATTGCGATCTGTCCAAGAAGGATAAAGACTTAAATCTTCATACTTCTTAGGTTCATCACTGTCATAAGCTTTGCCATTATCAGCGCTATGATGTCCGCCGCCATGAGCTTCTTCGCCATGAGCATCATGACCGTTATGACCATGCTCATCATGTCCGTGCGTATTTCTATAAGCTACTAAGCCACCTTCAAGCTCCATCTCTTTAATGATGTCTGCTTTTCTGCGAGCTTTAGACTTTTGGTCTTTTGCAACAAATCCTTCGGGGATTTGAATGTGATGGTGGGTTTGCGTTTTAGCTAATTGATAGCCAGAACCTGTTTTTTCTATTGAAACTCCGCTAATAGAATAGCCAAGTGTATCGCCAGCTTTAACCAATGGATAGGCATTAACACCTACAACATCTAAGTCAGCTCCTTCTTGCTTGGCTTTTCCGTAACCAAGGGCTAAAGAGAAAACGCCATTTTTCTGGCCTGGCATTACGAGCACAGGTACGTTTTCTAATGTTTTGCCATTGGCAGAGATTTTTACTAAATCGCCATCAGCCCAACCTTGTTCAGTAGCGTAAGTAGGAGATACGCATACGTAGTTGTCCCAAGAAACTTTAGAAACGGCATCTGGCAATTCTAGTAACCAAGGATTGTATCCATCGGCACCATCCATAATGCCTGTTTTTTGATACAGCTCTAGTTCGAAACCGCTACCACCATTGCTAATATTAGAGATAGCGCCACTTAGAGCACCACTTGCATTGCTTGAGTAATGTGATGCTATACCTGCTGCACCAGCAGTTGTAGCAGAAAGAGTATCCGAACTCGTATTTTCTGAAACTTGAGTTGACTCAGAAATTTCAATTTCGGTATTCTCCCTACCATGAATTATATCTCTAACCGCACCGCGAACTGAATTTTCGCCATGAACCACTTCTCTAGCAGCCTGACGAATTCCAACTCTTTCATGTGAAGTGGTTGAGTTAATCTCTGTAATTGTGGTTGAGTCTGTACTTGTTGAAGTGAGAACAACATCTTCACCAGTTGAAGTTGTTGCACCTGCAACTGCCGTTGCAAGAGCTAAACCTGAAGATACTGCTGAACCTTTCCCAACAAAAACACCATCATGTAGCGACTGATTCCAGAATTTCTTAAATGAGCTAAAGCCCAACTGATATCTAGAAACGTCTTTGCTCCAAGTTTCTTGAATAAAGTCGTAATAGTCAGTTTTAGCCTGTCCCCAAGTAAGTATTGATTCTTGAGCTTGTCTTGTATCAAAAATGGTTTGAATACATGGTTGAGACAAGTGGAATACATTACCTATTGGATTGTAGTCGTTCCAAGACTCTAAATAATGGCTGTCTGGGCAAGCATAGGTACAAAGCTTGGTAGTTTCATCCATTCTATCGTTTAGAGAAACAGTAAGCTCAACTTTGCTTAAACCAGCAGCAAATTCGGCTGATGATGGGTGAGAATAAACTGGGTTAGTGCCATATACAATTAGGGCACTAATGTTACCAGCATTCATTTCAGCAATTAATTGCTGAACTTCTTTATCGTTGCCTTGCTTGGTTTTAAGCGGCTGCTCAATATCAATGGTGTTGCCATAGTTGTTAAGTAGCTTGTTAATTTCAGCTACTACAACTTGATGGTCAATACTATTATGACCGCAAACAACTATTGATTTGCCTTTTGACTTTTTCAATTCATCAGCAACGTGATTGATTTTTTCGTCGCTTGATGAACCATTGCCAGAAAGCACATTATATAATTCTACCAATTTGGCACCATACTCAGAAGGTGCTGTTGGTACTCTTAAGTCTGCTTTACTTCCTGCTAAAGAAAGAGAACCTTCAAACTGCACATGGTATGACATGTGGTTGTTTACAGTTACATCTCTGTTTACTGCATAACCACCTGAAAATCTAACAGGTGATAACCATGTACCTAAAAAGTCAGCACCAAATGATACAATGGTGTCTGCCTTTTCGAAATAATAGTTAGGAGTAACATTTTTGCCAAAAACACGGTTATGGGCTTCTCTTAAACCATTGTAAGAAACAGCATCATATTGTATGTGTCTGGTATTTGCATGTGTAGCTTTAAACTTAGAAATGGCTCTTAAAGTAGAAGGGCTATTTACAGTTCCTGAAAGAATAGCAATTTGGCCACCTGCTTTAGAAATGCCATCTAAACCCTTATAAAGCTCTTTATCAATGGTTTTCCAATCGGTTGGATTACCGTTTTTGGCAGGGCCTTGAAGTCTTTTATCGTCGTAAAGAGATAGAACACTTGCCTGTGCGTTGGCAGAAGAGCCACCATTAGATACAGGACAAAGCTTGTTGCCGTCAACCTTAATTGGTCTGCCTTCTCTGGTTTTTACCACAACACCAAAATCTCCAGCAGGATAATATGTGGCGTAATAGTTAGGAACACCCGGATCTACTTCGGCAGGTTTTGTTATGTAAGGAATAGCCTTTTTAACTGGAGTTTTGGTACATGCTGCCAAGGTGGCGGCACTAACACTAAAGCCCATGAACTTTAAAAAGTCTCTTCTAGATGATTTCAAATCGAATTCACCCTCATCAATCACATTTTTACCTGGAGTAGATGGAAGGAACTCTTTAGATTTTGGAGCTGAAGTGTTTAACTCTTCAAGCCCTTTGAAATACCTTCTATTATTTTCCATTTGCTCGTGAGTTCTAAATCAATATTATTAGTAGTGACATCTTTGACATTCCAAACCACCCAAGTCTGCTATTGTATAGCGCTTGTGCTCTTTTACAAATTCTTTGATGCCAACATCTTGTTTCTTTGGATTGTCTTTTATAAACTGGTTGTAGTCGTCTTCGAATACTTGTTGGTAGTGCTCTTGGTAGAAGTTGTTATCAATAGCAACTTCTGTTTCGCGGTGGCAGTTAATACACCAGCCCATTTCAAGCAAAGATACTTGTTGAACTACTTCCATTTCGCGTACATTACCATGGCAGTTTTCGCAATCTAAATTGCCTGCTACAACGTGCTGTTGGTGGTTAAAATTAACGTGGTCTGGAAGGTTGTGTATTCTTACCCACTCAATTGGTTTGGTTTGTCCAGAATAGGTTTGTTTGTCTGGATCAAAGCCAATAGCCGCATAAATTTTAGCTATTTCTTCGGTGCCGTATGTAGGCCCGCTTTGAACCACTTTGTGGCAGTTCATACAAATATTAGCTGAAGGAATATTGGCATTTTTAGATTTCTCTACACCAGTGTGGCAATACTGGCAATCGATATTGTATTTACCAGCATGCAGTTTGTGAGAAAATTTAATTGGCTGATCAGGAGCATATCCTTGCTGAGAACCTAAATCTTGGATGTTTAAGAACACAATTACAAGAACAGGTAAAGTAACAATACCACCAATGGTTAAAACCAAAATGGTAGGGTTCATCTGCTCAGTAATAAAGTACTTAATGTCAGCTATAATTTCACCAATAAAGCTTGGCTTGGCTTCACCTTCTTCTTTAAGAGCAATGGCTTTGCCCAATTTGGCTTTTAAGCCAAGAAGCATAATGAGAATAACCAGAAGAATTCCTACTACCAATAATAGAGCAAGACTCATCTCGTCAAATGTTAGGCCATTGCCATTTTCTTTAACTTCTTCTTTTGGCGGAGCTGGTGGCACATAAGCTGCTATGTAAGCCAAAATATCGTCTATCTCGGCATCATTAACGGCTTGGGCAGCCATAAGGCCACTTTTTGGCTCCCATTTTTGGAGTAACTCAGTTACGTAAGGGTCGCCTAATTTTTTAACTTCACTTGGATTCTTGATCCATTGTTTGAGCAACTCTTCTTTTCCAGCCCAACGGTCTGTAACGTCCATAAGTTTAGGGCCTGTCATATCCTTGTCAATCATATGACAAGATGCGCAGACAGCTTTAAACACATTTTCGCCATTAGCGGCGTCTTGTGCTATTATAGGTGTAGCTGTAAATACTATAAAAGAGAGTGCTAATAGAGAGCGTAAAGCGCTCGAAAGCCTGTTTCTTAGCATAACATGAAATACATTTAAATGCCGAACCATGTTCAAAAAATCGGAGCAAATGTAGTCGTTAATTTTTGTAAATGATAAAACGAAACAACTTCTTGTTAACTAATGTGTGAGCGCCTTAAAATGAGCTATTTAGCCGATTAATCTAATTTTCTAACAGATTGACTTGTGTTGAAATTAATTAGACTTTGTTCCTTTTAAAAAACGAATGGAACTTTTTTGAAGGGTAAAATTCTAGCAATGAAATAGTTGACATTGCTTGCCAAATGCGGCGAAAAATATTTGAAGAAAAAAAGTGAGTTTTTTGGCTGAAGTGTCAGACTTAATTCTACATTTGCCACCGCAAAAACGCAGGGCGCTTAGCTCAGCTGGTTCAGAGCACCTCGTTTACACCGAGGGGGTCGGGAGTTCGAATCTCTCAGCGCCCACTGCACAAAGCCGATCAGAAATGGTCGGCTTTTTTTATGTTCTTTGTTTTCTGGTTATTGTCAATTCACAATTTGCTCGGAACAAAATTTCTAATTCAACGTTTTCCCTTCAATGCCAATCATATAAAGCCATGACTGCTCTTGGGAAAATTAAATGGATTATAGGTTTAGTCTTAATTTTCATACTCATACTTGGAACAAACCTCTTAGACCGCCGAAATTTTAAACGCATTCAAGGATCTATTGTTGGAATGTATGAAGATAGATTACTGGCCAAAGGTATTGTCTATAACATGGCTCAATTATTAAGTGAAAAAGAATTGGCATTTGCAAAAAATGACACAGGCTACTTTAACGTAAAGGCGAGTTTAGATAACCAAAGCTTGAAACAATTAATGGATAATTTTGGGGAAGCGAAAATGACTCCAAATGAAGAAACCGCTTTCGAGATTTTAAAAAGGAAATTGGCAGATTTGTATGGCTTTGAAAAAAGAATGCCAAAACAGGGGTTTAATGAGCAAGAACGCTACAATCAATTGTTGCATGAAGCCAATGAGAAGATTGATTTTTTGGCCGATATTCAAATGACCGAAGGAAAGCGAATTTTTGATAATACTGCAAGTATTTTGAATTCAATGAAAATTCATACCCAAATTGAAGCCTACTTTTTGCTTATTATGGCTGTTTTAATTCAGATTATGGTTCTCATTAAGCCAAGAGATTAAAATGACTGTTTTTTATGAATAAGACAAAAGGGATTACAAAACACTTTTCTTTTTTGAATCTTAAGTTATTGTTGCTGTTGGGCTTCTACGGTAATTTTTTTGCTTGCCAGCCCGATGATTCCAATGAACCTAGCACTTACAGTCATGAGGTGAGAGTAGGTAGTAGCGCTAATCATATTATTTCTGGCGAGACATACAAATTCCTTCAAGTGCAGTTTCAATACATGCCAGATCAAAAGCCCACCCAAAGAGCACTTGATGAAGTAAAGGTTTTTATTGAGAGTATTATAGAAAAGCCAAAAGGCATAGAATACTTTATTGATGAAGTGCCTTCTGGGGGAAAGGAGTCTTACACAACTGATGATATTAGAGAATACGAGCGCAAGCACCGCACCATGTTTTCAAGTGGAGATACACTTGCCGTTTATTTTCTATTTGCTGATGCAGATGATGCTGGGAATGACCAAAACTCGGTTACTCTGGGTAAGGCCTACTGGAACACGTCTATGGTTTTGTATGAAAAAACCATTTCAGACCGAACTGGTGGTATTGGCAAACCTCGCCAAGATGTAATGGAGTCAACCGTATTGCAACATGAGTTTGGCCATATTTTGGGTTTGGTTAATTTGAATGATGATATGGTATCATACCATGAAGACAATAACCATGAAGGCCATTGCAAAAACACCGAGTGCCTAATGTATTGGACTACCGGAAACGGAAGTTTTGTTCAAGACCTTGTAGGCAGACAAGTGGCACCGAGTTTAGATGAAGCCTGCCTAATGGACATTGAAGCCAGAAAATAGCCTACTGGATTACCAGCTTTTTCTTCACTAAACTAAATTCATTTTCTACTTCTAAGATGTAAATGCCTTTGGCCAAGGAGCTAAGGTTAAGCTGAGTAGTTGATTGAATTTGGCTTGAATACAATAAATCACCACTTAGGCTTCTTATACTAACCATTTGAATTGAAGTTGCAGGAGTTTCAAGTGATACCATTCCAGTTGTTGGGTTTGGAAATACATGAACCGAATTATTGGTTAGAATATCTTGGGTGCTATTAACATGGCTTAAAGTGGTCCAAGATCCATTACCGATATTGTAGTAAGTGCCTGATGCCGTTTTTTCCAATCGAGTTGTAAAAACCGCATACGTATAAGTTCCACTGTAGAAATTAGCATTATCAGTATATGATGTGCTCGTAATTGGTTCAGAAGTAACCAATTTGTATTTGCCGTCTTCAGTGATTTTGTAAACGAGATAACCTTCAAAATTGCCACTGGCGGCTGTCCACGAAAGCTCCACATTTCCATTTTTACTTTCTGCTGTTAGACCAGTAACTGGCGGTGTATAGAGCAATCTAAGTGTTGGGTCGCCCATTAATGCAATGTGAATTCCCCGTTCAGAGCCGTTAAACAAACCGCCAAAATATTCGGTTAAGTTGTTTTGAGTAAGCTTGGTTCCCATACCAATTTGTTCGCCAAGAGCCATATGGTGAAGGTGCCATCTGGGTAATCCAGCCCATGCACTGGCCAGTGAATTAGATGCCAGTGGTGCTCTCAGAAAATTGTCGTCACTATCCCAATCTCCAAAATAGCTACCTGCCAAAAGCGTAAATGTTGAATGCACAGAATCTGATGCCCAATCGGCTGTTTTTCCTACTCTATTGCATGATGAAAAGCCACCGGCTCCTATGCCAATGGTTAATAGGTAATCCTGCTGCTTTGCGGTTGGAATAAGGTCGCTGGTATCGTCTAAATTTTCGCTACCAACAATGTTTGATGCCAGTTGATAACCAGTAGCACCCAGGTTATGAACTTTAAAATTATCATCCATTATGGCACGTCTGCTACTTTCCCATTGGTTGGTTTTGTAGCCATGAAGTCTATGAAAATATCTTCTGGTAAGTTCAATGTCAGAGTATTTGGTAAAGGCGGGCATATTGGTTAAATCAACTCTTCCAATTTCCAACTCTACATCACTTGGTAATTTAGAATGATCAAACTTTCCATCGCCAGGAACATTGTGGTTTCTTTCTAATTTGCCCGTGGTGTTGTTGGTCCCATTATCGTTCCATTGGCCGTCAATATCACCATAATAAACGTCGGCAGGCCAAGCGCCAGTATGGTTGCCAAGACCTTCTACGTGTCCGTCGGGTGGCGGTGTAGAACTACTAGAAAAATTGCCAGAATAGGCAACAGGTACATGGCCTACTATAAAGAGCGTAGTAAAACCTGGAGTAGCCTTGTATAAATCAACAATTCTTTTTTTAACGTCTGAGGGCTTTTCATCACGGCCCGCATACAGCCTAAAAACTTGATATCCACCTGCTTCTGCATCATTTTGATACACATCAAGTTCATCTGCTAAAGAGTCTATATACGTGCTGTCTATAAGAAGCATCAGTCGGCCCTTTAATGGGTTTAAAACCCTTTTATGCCCTGCATAAACATAGCCAAAAACAGTTTGTGCTTGGCCTTCGAAGGTTACACCAATATTGTACTCATAGCCTTTGCCACTAACAACATCTTTGTCTTCATAAACAGATACAGTATAATCAACTGATTTTAGAAACTTCCATTCATCATCTATAGCATCTTTTCTATAAATGTTATAGGTAACATCAGTTCTGGTTTCGTTAGGCCATGAAAGTTTAATTGAATTAGCTGTTGGCTCAACAATGATGTCTATTATTTGGTCTCTGCCCTTTTGAGCTTTGGCGAATGCAACAAAAAGCAGTAAGTTAAATACTAAGAACAATTGCTTCATATCTACAATAGTTGTGGGTAGCCCAAAGTTAAGGCAATATTCTAATGGTAAGGGCTAAACATAATCGTGCAAAACTCAAGGCAGCTACACATTTCAGCCGCAATACCTTCGTTAGGCTTTCAATAATGCAATGAAAATAATTGGCAGTTTTTTATACTATCTCTTGGTTAGCGTAATAGCGCTTATTGGCCTGGGTGTTATAGCTGCACACATTTTTACACCACAACTGCAAAAGCAATTTCTTAAAGCTTTAGAGCCCTACATTAATGCTGATTTTGAAGTAGGGTACATAGAAGCCAGTTTGTTTGAAAACTTTCCGTACGCTTCGGTAGAATTAAAACAAGTTACCATTGGCGAAACCTTAGATTCTTCTAATAGTAATGCTTACGAAGTAGGCTCTATTTATGCTTTGTTTAATTTCAACGACTTGCTTACGGGGCATTGGGGCATTGAAAAACTGGTAGTTAACAATGCGCTCATTAACATGAAAACATTGCCAAACGGACAAACCAATTTCGAGTTTTGGCCCAGTGATTCAACCAGCGCAGAAGAGAGCCAAATAGCTTTTGATCTTGATGTTATTGAAGTTAATAACTGCCAATACACGCTTGATAATCAGATGAATGGTTTTCTGTTTTCAAGCTTAATTAAAACAGGTACTTTCTCGGTTCATTTGGTTGAAGGAAAAACTGAAATAGATGTAAAAGCATCGTTTGACATAAAGGATTTACGCTCTGGCGATTTGGTGATTTTGAAGAACAAAAACCTTGATAGTGAATTGGGTTTTACCATTCAAGAAGGCGATTTATACTCAATTACAGCTGGTAAATTGGTGGTTGAAGGAATGAAGTTTCAGGTTGATGGAACCATTGATAATTCAACTGAATATGTAACCACCGATTTGGATTTGGTTGGAACCCAAACCGAGCTTAAAGACTTAATTGGCTTGTCGCCAGGCTTGCTTCAAGGGTCATTAAATGATTATAAAATAGAAGGTGGAGCTTTTTTCTCGGCCAAAGTTCGCGGACCTTGGTTGCCCACTAAGTCAGCCGGAATGCTAATAGGTTTTGGCGTAAGAGATGGTTCTATTGCTCAAAGCTCATCTGGTTTGGCTTTTACCCAAATAAACCTTGAAGGTTCTTTTTCAAACGGAGTGGGTAGAACCAATAGCTCAACCACCTTATCGCTTAGAAATATTTCGGCTCGCGATGGCGACAATGAAATAAAAGGCCAATTCGAAATGGTGAATTTAGATGACCCAAAACTCGATTTCGACCTTAAAGCCAAGTTGAATTTGGAAAGAATTCACCAGCTGTTTGCATTGCCAGGAATTGAAAAAATACAAGGTTTGGTTGACGGTGATATTGCCTTTAAGGGATTACTTAGAGATTTAGAAAATGTAGAAACCATAGGTAATTCTACCATTTCAGCTGATGTTGATGTTTCGAAAGCGCTTTTTTTGTTAGAAGATGATAAATCGGCCTGGAACATTGATAAGGGCCATTTGAACTTTGAAAAACCCTATTTAATGCTCAATAATGTGCAGGGTTCAAAAGCCAAAACCGACTTTATTGTTGATGGATATGCCAAGAATTTGTTTGCCTTTTTAGCAGGGAAAGAACGCCTTTCGTTAATGCTTGATGTAGCGAGTAATCAGGTTGATTTAAACGATTTTCTCTACGAAGAAGAGATTCATGATTCTACCCAAAACCTTTTTGTTGATGCCGAAGTTGAGCATTGGCCAGATTTTCTGCTTTTGAGCGCCAACTTAAATGTAAACTCATTTGTTTGGGACGATATTTTGGCTAAACAAGTAAAAGGAAATATAAGTTATTCGCCTAGCCATTTAGGGTTCAAAAACCTTGAACTAATAACCATGGGTGGAAGAATGACCATTGATGGTGCTTTGAATGAAGTTTTGCCTCTAGGTTACGATGTGGTTGCGAGCATAAAAACTGATAGTGTTGACATAAGCACTTTCTTTTTAGACCTTGACAATTTTGGTCAGGATTACATTACGAATAAGCACTTAAAGGGGCAGCTTGCCGCACACATTAATTGTGCTTTTGATACTGATGCCAATTTTGAAATGGTCTCTCGCTCTTTGGTAGCAGATGCTGATGTAACCCTTGTTGGCGGAGAACTTATTGGGTTTTTGCCAATGGTTAAAGTAGGTAAGTTTATAAAAGTTGGGCATTTTGAGCATATAGTGCTAGACACGCTTCAAAACCACCTTTTCATTAAAAACGAAACCATTGAAATACCCCAAATGGACATTCATAGCAACACCATTGATATGGTTATTTCTGGAAACCACACGTTCGAAAATGAAATGGATTACCATATGAAAGTGAATGTGAAGAAGCTGTTTATGAACCGACACAAGTTGAGCCCTGCCAATTTTGTGAAGTTTGAAAATGACAATGTTGGTGGTATGAATGTTTTTCTATTAGTGAAAGGCCCTGGCGACGATCCTGAAATTAGTTATGATTTAATGGCCGCTGGCGAAAACATGGGACAAGGTGTTAAAAACCAACTAAGCGAATTAGAAAAGGCCAGAAAGCTTGAGTTTGAAATGAGAAAATCAAAACAAGACAGCATGACGATTTACCATAAAACGCTTCAACAAAAACGAAGAAAAAATGCGTTTAAAAGCGCGCTTTCTAAATAAACAAATATTTGATAGGCAAGTACCGGCATAAACGATTTTGGAAAATTGGCCTCTTAGCCATGGCGGTACTTATTGGTGTGGCATCAGTAGTATATACCAATTTTGTGGTAAAACAACTTGCTAAAGAAGAAAATGCAAGAGTAAAACTAAATGTAGAAGCCATAAAACTAAGTGCACAAACCCAAGATGTGAAAGCACTTACATTTCTTGCCGAGATTTTGAAAAGCAATAGCACCATACCCGTAATAATTACCGATAGCACAAAGCAAATAAACACCGATAGCGATTTTAGAAATTTAGATTCTGCAAAAGTTTTAGATACTGCCTACCTAAAAAAGAAGCTGGTAGAAATGAAAAACCACAACGAAGCCATTCCCCTAGAATCAGAGTTCTCTAAGCAATATTTATTTTATGATGACTCTAGCATTGTGGTTATGCTTAAGTACTATCCTTATTTGCAGTTACTTATTATTTCGCTTTTCATATTTGTGGCCTATTTAGCTTTTAGCTCTTCAAGGAGATTTGAGCAAAACCAGGTTTGGGTGGGTATGTCGAAAGAAACAGCGCACCAGCTTGGTACTCCATTATCATCACTAATGGCTTGGGTGGCCTATCTACGTTCAGCCAACGGTAAGCTAGAGCCAACCATGGTAAACGAGATTGAAAAAGATGTTTTAAGGCTCGAAACCATAACCGATCGATTCTCGAAAGTGGGTTCTCAACCAAAGCTTGAGCCTCATAACATGGTTTCGCTACTAAACGATTCAATTGGTTATTTGCAAAAAAGGGTTTCTCAAAAAGTGGCCATTTCTATTTCTCCTGAAAGCGATA